>NZ_CALAYQ010000030.1:0-2624 GCF_937894855.1 uncultured Zoogloea sp. | reverse complement strand
GACTTCCTTGCACGTGAGCATCATGCGCGCGAACAAGGTCAATCCAGCTCCGCTAAGTTTCGTGCCGAAGCTGCACTACGCGGTGAACTCCCTAACTACCCCGGACTAGAAGCCCATTACTTCGAGCTGGGTCCGGGTGAAGTACTTTTCATTCCCAAGCGCTGGGCACACGAGGTTTTCACAGTCAGTGCATGCATCAGCTTCACCTACAATTTCATCCACCTTTCCGACATCGATCTGTTGTACCTGCGCCATCGCTTGTTCGGTGTTGGCTTCCATTGAGTCGGTTTTAGTAGATCACGTTAACAAAATACAATTTCTGGTTCAGGATGGACCGCTCGGATCGTGACAGTATTATTAACTCGGCCCTTAAATACGCCTCCAGTGCTACGATTAGCGCATGGAGAAAATCGATGCACGCAAACTTGGGGCAGAGGGCCGGGAGACGCTCCGGAAGATGGTGATTCGCCTGCGCACGCAATCGGGCATGAAGGCGGTTGAGTTGGCAGCTGTTGCCGGCGTGCACGTCCGGACGGTGGAAGGCTGGCTGAGAAAAGCGCGTGCGGCAGGCGCGGGTGCCTTGGTGGAGAAGACCCACGAGCGCCAGCCTGGCATGTGCCGGAAGATGACGATGGCGCAGGAAGTGTGGATTCGCCAACGTATCGTCGGCGCGCTGCCCGCGCAGATGTCGTTGCCTTTCGCGCTGTGGACGCGGCGGGCGATTCAGGCGTTGATCAAGGCCCAGTTCAACGTCGAGCTGTCCGACCGGCTGGTGGGGAAATACCTCGCCCGCTGGGGCTACACCGCACAACGCCCGGTCAAGCGCGCGCCGGAGCAGCGTCCTGAGTTGATCGACACCTGGCTTCGCGAGACCTATCCCGCGATTGCCGCCCCCGCCAAGGCCGAAGGGGCCGCGATCTACTGGGCCGACGAGACGGCGGTCAAGGAGGATGCGAACTGGATTCGCGGATTTGCGCCCGCCGGGCGCACCCCGGTGCTGGACATGCCGGCTCGCTGGGGCAAGCTGTCGATGATCTCGGCCATCACCAACCGTGGCGAGATCAGTTTCCAGATCGTCGAAGGCACGATCAATGCCGAGCGTTTCATCGATTTTCTGGCGCATCTTCTTGAGGATGCGACGGCCAAGATCTTCCTGATCGTCGACAACCTGCGGGTCCATCACGCCAAAATTGTCCGGGAGTGGGCAGAGCCCCTCAAGGACAAGATCGAACTGTTCTACCTGCCGCCCTACGCCCCTGAATCCAACCCTGACGAGTACCTGAACCACGATTTCAAGACGTCCCTGCGCCTGGAGCCGACCAGCGACAACGACAGCGACCTGATGCAGAAGGCGATGCGGATCATGAAGCGCATCGCCCAGATCCCCGGGCGGGTTTAGTCTTACTTCCGCCACCCCCTTGCCGCCTACGCAGCATAGACAGGCTATTTAGTCGGTCCTGAACAATCAGCCCGCACCTTTCCTGACGCGGGCTGATCGCTTCTGAAGGCTTGCCGAATCTTTCAGTTTCTCGTGCAATGGCGTTCAATTTCTGGGAGATGGGAGCATAGTTTTCCGATGACAACGCCCGATTTTTTCCGGGCCCGCCTGGACGCGATGATCGATCTGCGTCACCCGCTGGCCGTATTGGCAACCCGCATGCCGTGGGCCGAGATCGAGTTCGCACTGGCCCCGTGCTTTATTCGCCAGGATCGCAAAGGGTGTGTGCTCGAAGGGCTGGACCTGTTCGGCCCGACGCTGCAGGTGGCCGGTGCGGGGGTAAGCCGGGCCGGGCGCCCACGGCTGCCAATCCGGCTGATGGTCGGGCTGCTGTATCTGAAGCACGCGTTCGGCGAGAGCGACGAGAGCGTGGTGCAGAAGTGGTCGGAGAACCCGTATTGGCAATACTTTTGCGGCGGCGAGTATTTTGAAACCCGGCTGCCCTGCGACCCGAGTGGCCTGACGCACTTTCGGCGGGCGCTGGGTGAAGCGGGGGTGGAGGAACTCCTGGCCAAGACCATTGAGGCGGCCGTCTCGATGAAGGCGATTGCGCCCAAGGATCTGGAGCGGGTGATCGTCGATTCCACGGTGCAGGAGAAGGCCATCGCCTTTCCCACCGACAGCCGGTTGCTCGACGTGGCCCGGCGCAAGCTGGTGCTGCTCGCCCGGCGGGCCGGACTGGTGCTGCGCCAGACCTTCGAGAAGGAAGGTCGCAGCCTCAAGCGACGAGCCGGTGGCTACGCCCATGCCAAACAGTATCGGCGGATGCGAAAGGTGCTCAAGCGCCAGCGCACGATCCTGGGCCGGGTGATGCGGGACCTGGAAGGTCGTCTGCCGGAAATGGCCGAGGGCATGAAGCCCATCGCCGCTTTGTGGCTGGAACGGGCCAGGCGCATTCACACCCAGCGCCCCAAGGACACGCACAAGCTGTATGCCCTGCACGCACCGGAAGTGGAGTGCATCGGCAAGGGCAAAGCTCGGCAGCCCTACGAATTCGGGGTGAAGGTGGGCATTGCCACCACCGAGAAAGGCAATCTGATCGTCTGCGCCCGGGCCTTTCCCGGCAATCCCTACGACGGCCACACCCTCGCCGAGCAGATCGAGCAGGCGACGATCCTGATGCAGG
>NZ_CALAYQ010000029.1:0-3835 GCF_937894855.1 uncultured Zoogloea sp. | reverse complement strand
GCCCGTCGCGCTGGCGGCGCCTTGGTCGCCCGTCGCGCTGGCGGCGCCGTGGTCGCCCGTCGCGCTTTCACCATCAGGCGTGGCGTGACTTTTCACCCACTCGACGGCCTCCTGCACGAGATCAGAAAAGCCGATCTCGCTGCCGACAGTCAGGATTTCCGACGCGGTTTTCGTGCCATCGTTCGAGCTGGTGGCGCCGCTGATCTCCACGCGGCAAAACCGCGCCCCTGCCGGCGGGTAGTATTCGAACACCGCGAGCGGGTGACCGGTGATGGAGTGAAAGCCGCTCTTGCAGTCCTCGACCGGCCCCTCATGGCGATACGTCTGGCCGACCTCGAACTGAAAGCCGCGGCATTTCATGCCGGCGTCGAAGCCCTTGATCGCCCGCGTGGGTTCCTCGGGGGGCTTCGGTGTGGTGTGCTTCATGGTGGCCTCCCTCTCGCCGTTATCGGCTGTGTGGGAGTCAGTATATGCACAATGCGCATTGTGTCAAGATGCATTATGGTTATTGACTGGCGAATGCGCATGGTGCATTTTGCCATGCATGAGCACACTCAAAACATTCCTCGCAGAAAACGGCATCCGGCAGGAGGATTTCGCCAAGCGGCTTAAGGTCGATCAGGCGACAATCTCCCGTCTCACGCAAAACAAGATGCGGCCGAGCTTGCCGCTTGCCGTCGCGATCGAGCGCGAGACTGGCGGGGTTGTGCTGGCCTCGGCTTGGATCACAGACGACAGCCGGCCCGCGCAATGACGCGCTCCCGCTCTCCGGTGGCGGCCCCGTGCCCGACACCCACCCACCCCACTCGCTCCACGCGGGGCGGGGTCGCCTCCCGAGAGCGGACATGAGCGATTTCAGCACCATCACGCACCTTCGCGCCGAAACCCGGCGGCTGGCCGAGGAAGTCGCCGAACTGCGGTTTCGCATTTCGGAACTGACGGCGGAGGCGCCCGAGGTTGATTTCCCCGGCTTGACGCTTCGGTCGGCGGATCGGGTGGTGCTTGGCGTGCTCTCGCGCCGGTCCGGATGCACGGTGCCGCGCTACGCCATCGCGCAGGCTCTCAGCGCTCGCTATGGGCATGATGTCACGGACAGAACCGTTGACGTGCACATCTGCTACATCCGGCGCGAGTTCGCCCGCGTTGGCGCGATGTACGAAATTCAGACCATCCGGGGCGTCGGTTACGCGCTCCACGATACGCATCCCCCGTCTTTCTCCCCGGCCGCACCCGAGGCCGAACCGGCTCAATGCGCCATGCGTCAACCGCGCACGGGGGATGGTGCGACCTGCGCGGAATTGAGCCACCGGGCGCCCGGCGCGAGCGAGATCGCGCCACTCATACCAGGGAGAGCGCAATGACCGAGCAGCAGCGACAGACGGCGAAGCGGAACGCGCTGGCATTTCGCATCTGGCAGATCGGGACGGCGGTTGATTGGGATATCACCGCTTCCGGGATCGCCGACAAGCTGGGGCTGTCCCCGTCCAGCGTGGGCAGAATTTGCGCCGGTCGCGGCTGGCCTGTCCGGCGCCATTCTCGCGATGGGTTCTTGAGTGGGCGGCCTGATGGCAGGACCACGACCTTGTCGAGCATCGCCGGCTTTGACTTCGCCCCCTATCGCCGGATGGCAGCGCAGGCGGCCGACTGATGCGGCGGGCGGCGAGGATTGACGCGAACGTGGCTTGGCGCTGCGCCAATTGCGGCATCGAAGCGCGCCCGACCGTCCACCAGATGCGGAAGACATACTGCTCAGGGGCGTGCATGTCGGATGCTTACAAGACCCGCATGGCCGGTTCAGCGAACCCGAATTTCCGCCAAGCCGGCCACAAGGTATGCCAGCAGTGCGCTGCGCCTTTCCACAGCTACAGTCCCCGCAAGTTCTGCGGGCTCCAATGCTATTACGACAGCCGAAGTGTGCTCGAAGACCTCGCGTGCCAAGGCTGCAAATCAACGTTTCGGCCAAGAACGTCAAGGCAGAGGTTCTGTTCTCCTGCCTGCGCCCGCGCGTCGCAAGTCAAGCCTAGGCCCGCCCGGGAGCCGGGGCCTGTTGTGGTGGCCCAGATCTCATGCTCGCACTGCGCTACCTCGTTCCGGGCCCTCAAAAGCTCCAACCGAAAATACTGCAGCTATGCCTGCCACCTTGCTTCGGGTGGCGCGCGCAGGGCCGGAGAGGCAGCCGTCATGGCCAAATTGAAGTATGGCGCCAAGAAGGACGCCAACCACCGCGAAATATTCGCTTACATCGAAGTCTTCACCGCCGTGAAGGATTTGAGCAACGCAGGCTGCGGCGTCCCGGACGGCTTGGCCTGGGTGTCCGGCGGCTGGCGCTTGTTCGACGTCAAAAACCGAGGGACCGCCTATGGGCGTCGAGGGCTCAACCCGATCCAAAAAAGGTGGGCCGACGACTGGCGAGGTGGCCCGGTCTATCTGATCCACGACATTGAAGAGGCCGCCCTGTTCGTGAAGGGCGAGTTCGGATCGCTCACGTCCTTTCCTGCTCCCGAGGTGGCCGCGTGAACGCGAAGCCGGCATCCGCGCGCGGCCTGACAGACGATCAGATCGAGTGGCATCGGGACTGGCGCGGCAGCGTCGCCGTTGTCGAGACCATCGAGGGCGCCTTGCTCGCCATTGGGGTCCGCTGTGAACCGCCCGCCCAACCCTGACCCTGACCCCGAGCCGCTAGAGCCTCGGCCCACACTGCCACCAATTCCGGAGGAATACGCATGGATCATCGAGCCAATGACGAGCAGCTCCTGTCAGCACTCCGCATGCACGAGGATGGCGTCAAGCACGCCGAGATAGCGGACACCCTTGGCTACTCGGGCCGCAAATCGGTCGATGCGATGATTTCCAAGGTCTGGCGCGACTACGAGGCGAGTGACCGGGCCGTCCGGGCGGCTGCGCAATGAACGTCGAGCAAAACCCCTACAGCGCGTTCTTGAGCGCGAAGGCCGCTATCGCGCCGAGGTTCGACGGCTTTGACGTAGCTCTGGCAGAGATTAACCCCACTCTCAAACCGCATCACCGGGCGATGGTCCGGTGGGCATTGTCTGGCGGGAGGCGGGCGTGGTTCGCAAACTTCGGCCTCGGCAAGACGGTTACGCAAATCGAAGCCATGCGGATCATCACTGCCCGCGAGCAGAAGCCGACGCTTATCATCGCGCCGCTCGGTGTCCGCCGTGAGTTCATGGCCGATGCGGTCAAGTTCTTCACCGGGGCGTTCGCGGTCGATCTGCGGTTCATCCGCACCACGGCCGAAATCGACGGGCCGGCGGTCTATCTGACCAACTACGAGAGCGTCCGAGAGGGCAAGATTGACTGTTCGCAGTTCGTCGGCGTGTCGCTGGACGAGGCCGCTATCCTGCGCGGCTTCGGCGGCACGAAAACGTTCCGCGAGTTCATGGCGATCATTGCCGGCGACGACCGCCGGGACAAGGCACAGAAGATCGTCAGCGATGGGATAAAATATCGCTTCGTCGCCACGGCTACCCCTTCGCCAAACGAATACCTGGAGCTTCTAAGCTACGCCGGGTTCCTCGGCGTGCTCGACATTGGCGCCGGGAAAACGAGGTTCTTCAAGCGCAACAGCGAGAAGGCCGACAATCTCACGCTTATGGCGCACAAGGCAGAAGAGTTTTGGCTTTGGGTCGCGTCTTGGGCGCTCTTCGTCACCAGACCTAGCGATATAGACCGCTCGTTCTCGGACGAAGGGTACGACCTTCCACCTCTCGATGTTCGCTGGCACGAGCTGCCTGTTGATCACCTCGGCGGGGCTGGCGCGGAGAAGAGCGGCCAGATGCGGATGTTCCGCGACGCAGCCCTTGGCTTGTCCGAA
>NZ_CALAYQ010000028.1:0-18498 GCF_937894855.1 uncultured Zoogloea sp. | reverse complement strand
AACGCTTCCCGGGCTTCGAGACCGACGTGCATGGCCTCGTGAAGGAAGTGAAGGATGGGCGCATCTACTACTACGTGGATTGCGTGCGGGACTGAGCGCCGGCTAATACGCTTTCCTCCGCAAGCCGACACAACGCCGCGAACAATTCGCGGCGTTGTGCTTTTTAGCGTGTGCAAGCTACGCGGAAAGCCGGCATGAGCGCGGCATTCGCCATGCAGATCATTGGATTCTGCATGCGGGCCGTTTTACACTTCGATTCATGCCCGCTGCTTACCAACCCGGCAACGTGTGGCGCTGTTCGGCTTTGCCGCCCGCACGGCAAGCACGCAAGCGCATTGATGGATGCCGGGTCGTCATAAAAGCAGGCTTGCCCTTCAACGCCTTGCTGCCACCATGACCACCGAACCTTCCGCTTCCGCTCAAACTCCGGCCTCCAGCGCCCAGCCCATTTGCACGCCTCCTCGTGGCTGGGTGTGGTATAGCAGCGCGGACTCCATCGCCCACGGCCAAATCTCGGTTCTGGCAGTGCTGGAAATTCCGCTGGCGATCGCCTTGTTCTGGTGGATCAGCCAGATTTCGCCGTGGCCGTGGTTTACCGTGCTGGGCCTGATGGCCGCGCCGATGCTGCTATTGCGCTCGCCCGCGTCGATTGCGGAAGGGGTGGAACGGTTGCGTAAGTATATCGAGAAGGATGAGGCAAGCCTAAGCGGAGCGCAAAAGGTGGGGTTGTTTGTGCTGTCACTGCTGGTGAGCGGTGGTGTGAGTTATGTGCTGGCGCATTACGGGCTACTTGATTTGACGGGGTGGGCGTTGTTTCTGCGTAGCGCGCTGGTAGGTTGGGTTTTGTTTGCGTTTGCGGTTGCGTTTGCGGTTGCGGTTGCGTTTGTGGGTGTGGTTGTGGGTGTGGGTGCGGGTGTGGGTGTGGTTGCGGTTGCGTTTGCGGTTGCGTTTGTGGGTGTGGTTGCGGGTGTGGTTGCGGGTGTGGTTGCGGGTGTGGCTGCGTTTGCGAGTGTCAGCGTTTTATTGGGCTTGGCGGCCTTATCGAATAAGGGGAGCAGTCAGGGCAAAATCGCGGACTCTTTCGCCGCAGCGGTGGTGTTTTATTATCTATCACCTGGAATGGTACTCGGCTTTTTTATTCGGGCGACGGGGATTCGCGTGGTGGCGACCGGTCGCCATGTCATGGCTGGGCTTAATTATTTCGCGGGAAACTGGCGCGACACCGTGCTGGTGATTGACGCGCTGCATCCACCCGCGCTTCTGCCGGGAGCGGAAACCGTCATGGAGCGGTTCACATTGGCAGGGCTATGGAAACAGCCAGATCGATCTCGCTCAGTTTCTACCGACGAGCGAATAATCGAGTGGTTTTTTAAGTTCTTCTTCTCCCCGATGATTTATCTTCCCGCCCTGATCTACCGCTGGAACATCAAGGCCAGCTCGTGGTTGTGGGGCCCGGTGGCTTTTGTGCTGCGCCCGGTGGCGTGGGTGAATCAAGAGGCGATGCGCAGCAAAACCGCGTTCTGGACGACCTGGGCCTTGCAGTCGGTGCTGGTGAGCGGGGTGCTATTGGGTGCGGCATGGCTGGCGATGCCGTATCTGCCCGCAGATTTGACCGCGGATTTGCCCCACGGGCTGCAAACCTGGAGCGCCCGGTGGCCCGCGCCGGAGTTGGGTGTGCGCTATGCGCTGCTGGCCCTGACTTTGGTGTCGCTGGTCGCGCTGCTGTGGGCGGCGTATCGGATGCGCGCTGCCCATGCCAAGGCCTTGGAAGGCGCGGGCGATTTTCATAATGGCTACAACGAAGCACTGAAGGCCGAATTCACCCGTCTCGCCGAGCCGGTGCGCCTTCTGCTGCGCTGGAATCTGGCGGTAATGGCGCTCACCATCTGGACCTTTGCGCTATGGTGGTCGCTCAAACAATGGCCGAATGAACTCGATGGTGCAGTGTGGGAATGGATCAGGCCGTTCTTGTAGCCCACGCCGCCGAGCCAACCCAAGTGCGGCGCTGGTAGGTGACGAACGCGAAAGGCAGGCCGGATTGCGCTACACGGGAATCGCGGGCGATCTCTTGCCAAGTCTGGCAATCAAAGTCCGGAAAGAACGCGTCGCCGGCGAAATCCGCATCAATCTCGGTCAGGTAGAGCCGGTCGGCCATCGGCAAAGCTTGGCGGTAGAGATCAGCGCCGCCCATCACGAAAACGATGTTGGTGTCTCCGGCGGCTGTGAGCGCGTCGGGCAGGCTGCCCACCACGGTGGCGCCATCGGCCGGGTAGGCCGCGTTGCGGCTCACCACGATGTTCACCCGCCCGGGCAGGGGGCGGAAGGCGTCGGGCAGGGATTCCCAGGTCTTGCGGCCCATGATGACCGGCTTGCCGCGGGTGGTCTCGCGGAAGAACTTCATGTCTTCCGGCAGGTGCCAGGGCATGCGGTTGTCGATGCCGATCACGCGGCCACGGGCGTGGGCGGCGATCAGGGCGAGAACGGGTTTGCTCACTGGACGACCCTCCTGCCGCTGCGCGGCATCCTCCCCAGGGGAGGAGTGAGCACTTCCTTCGGGCGGCCGGGCGGAAGTGCTCATACGGCCACCGGTGCGGAGATGTGGGGGTGCGGGTCGTAGCCTTCGAGGACGAAGTCGTCGATGGTGAAGGCGAAGATGTCCTTCACGTCCGGGTTGATGCGCATCAATGGCAGGGCGCGGGGCTCGCGGGAGAGCTGGAGCTGGGTCTGCTCCAGGTGGTTCACATAGAGGTGGCAGTCGCCGCCGGTCCACACGAAATCGCCCAGTTCGTAGCCGCACACCTGGGCCACCATCATCGTGAGGAGCGCGTAGCTGGCGATGTTGAAGGGCACGCCCAGGAAAATGTCGGCGCTGCGCTGGTAGAGCTGGCAGCTCAGCTTGCCGCCGGCCACGTAGAACTGGAACAGCGCGTGGCAGGGCGGCAGGGCCATGCCCTCGATTTCGCCCGGGTTCCAGGCCGACACGATGTGGCGGCGGGAATCCGGGTTCTTCTTGAGCGCCTCGATGAGCTGGGCAATCTGGTCGATGCTGCGCCCATCCGCGGTTTCCCAGCGGCGCCACTGCTTGCCGTACACCGGGCCGAGCTCGCCGTTCTCGTCGGCCCACTCGTCCCAGATCGAGACCTTGTTGTCCTTCAGGTACTGGATGTTGGTGTCGCCGCGCAGGAACCACAGCAGCTCGTGGATGATCGAGCGGGTGTGGAGCTTCTTGGTGGTGAGCAGCGGAAAGCCTTCGGCGAGATCGAAACGCATCTGCCAGCCGAAGACCGAGAGGGTGCCGGTGCCGGTGCGGTCGTCCTTGCGGTGGCCGCGTTCCGCCACGTGGCGCATGAGTTCGAGGTACTGGCGCATGAGGGCTGGAGGCTGAATCGAGAGGACGCGATTTTACCGGTTTAGGGCGTGCCCGCGTATCCGTACTTGCCCGCCGGGGTTTCGTCGGCAAGCGTGACGAAAAACACCTTTGTGCTAACATGGTTGATCGTGAAAAAACGTTTCGGATCATTGGTCCGAAGAGGCGCAGAGACACCCACATGGCAATCGGTTCAGCGGTTCAACACTCCCATCCGCTCATGCAGCAGGAAACGCTGAGCCGGATTCTGAACGACGTTGCCACCAGTGCCGCGCCCACGGCCATTGTCGAGCTGATCCGCTGGCTGGATTCCTTCCATTTCGAGGGTGAAGTCCCCCTCAACCAGCTTGCGCGCCTTGTCGCCATTCTCGACGAGGCCGCCCAGCCCCAGCTGCGCCAGGCCTCCGGGCTGTACCTTTCCAATGTGTTCGGCTCGCGCAGCGTGCGCTACAAGGCGTTGGGGCGGGATTTCTACGCCAGCCTCGGGCGTGCCTACGATCTCGTCCTGAACGGTCTCGCCACCGATTTCACCATCGACGACGCCGATCCGCTGCGGGTCGAGGTGCTGCTGCGGGCAGTGCGCGCCGCCGCCGGCGAGATGAAATGGGTCGCCTTCGATTACCAGGAGCTCGCGCCGGAAGTCTGGCAGCGGGCCATCGTCGCCTACCGCGCGGCCGGCCAGTACGGTGCGCTCAACACGCCGATCAACGTCCGCGAAGGGCGCGAGACGCGCTCGACGGTGAGCCGCGAATTCATCCGGCTGGTGGCCATGCAGTGCGCCAGCCTCGACCAGCTCTCGCCCGACCGCATCGAGGCGACGGACAAGCTGGTGCGTTATCTCCAGCATTCCCTTGCGCTGACCAGCGAGCCCCGCGGCGGCGGCCAGTTCTTCCTCGATCTGGAAAGCCTCTCGGCGCCCCAGCGCTGCCTCGCGGTGCCCGAGGACGTGCCTTCCACGATCCGCTATTTCCGCCCCGCCGACGCGGTGGTGATGCTCGGCGAACTGCGCCAGACGGTCGCCGACGGTGGGCTCGGGCCGCTGTTTGCGGGTATCGGCGTGCCGTCGGTGAGCGGGGCGATCCGCCATCTTTCGCGCCAGTGGGGGCCGGTGCCGCCCATGCGCCAGTATCGCCGCCACCCGGTGCGCGGTTCGCTGGCGCTGGCCACCGGGCTGGGTTTCATCCGCTCGCAGATCTCCGGCGAAGCCCAGATGCGGCCGGCGGCAGCCTGGGCGCTGCGGGACGCCAGCCGCAATGGTTTCGGGGTGATCTCCGGGGCCTTCGACCCCGACGTGTGCCGGGTGGGCGCACTGGTGGGCGCCCATGTGGGCGAGACGGGGCGCTGGGTGCTGGCGCTGGTGCGCCGGGTCCGGTCCGACATCGAAGGCGGCGCGGCGGTTGGGCTGCAGACCATCTCCAGCGAGCCCTATCCGGCGCTGCTCGATGATGGTGCGCGCAGCTGGAGCGGCATCCTGTGCGATCCGGTGGTGCGTGGCCGTGCGGTGCGCATCGTCTGCGAGCCCGGCGCCATGCGCTCGCCGCGGCCGGTGTTCGCCAAGGTGGCGGGGCGTACGGTCAAGCTGCAGCCGGGCACAGTGCTGGTCAGTGGCCCGGGCTACCAGATCGTCAGCTGCAATGTCGCCTGATGCCAAAATAGCAACAGGCTATCGAATGAATTGGATCAGGATGTTTGACGGCCGCCGGCGCGGCTGTTAAGTTATCGTCCATGACCTCCGCGCAGCAGACCAATCTCTTCTCCCTACTGGCCCTCTCCGGGCTGGGTCTGCTGCTGCCCTAACGGGCACATCTTTTCTCCCCCTTCCTGTTGTCGTACCCCGTCGCCCTTTAACAGGCGAATTGCGTCTTCGCACGCGTTTTGAACGGAGTTTCACCATGTCCACCCTCGATCTGTCCCTGCTGTCCCTACGACTGCGCCCCGGTTGCCAGGCCACGAGCCCGCGGCAGTCTGGCAGCCCCATGCCCGCATCCGAACACCCGAACCGTTTCCGACGAAAGCAAAGGACAAGACCATCATGTTGAAGAATCCGCAAACCAAGTACTCCGCCTTCCCCCCGGTCGCCCTCGCCGACCGCCAGTGGCCCAGCCGCACGATCACTCATCCGCCGATCTGGATGAGCACCGATCTCCGTGACGGCAATCAGGCCCTCTTCGAACCGATGAATGCCGCCCGCAAGTTGCAGATGTTCCGCAAACTCGTGGCGATCGGCTTCAAGGAAATCGAAGTCGCTTTCCCTTCCGCCTCCCAGACCGATTTCGACTTCGTCCGCCAGCTCATCGAGCAGGGCGAGATTCCCGGCGACGTGACCATCGAGGTCTTGAGCCAGGCCCGCGAGCACCTCATCCGCCGCACGATGGAATCCCTCAAGGGTGCCCGCCGGGCCATCGTCCACATCTACAACGCCACCTCGCCGGTGTTCCGCGAGACGGTGTTCGGGATGAGCAAGGGTGAGGTCAAGGCGCTTGCCGTCGAGAGCGTCACCCTCGTCAAGCAGCTCGCTGCCGAGCAGCCGGAGACCGAGTTCGTCCTCGAGTACAGCCCGGAAACCTTCACCGCCACCGAACTCGACTTTGCGAAGGAAGTCTGCGACGCCGTGGTTGCCGCCTGGGATCCGAAGCCGGGCGAGAAGGTGATCATCAACCTCCCGTCCACCGTGGAGGTCGGCTCGCCCAACTTCTACGCCGACCAGATCGAGTGGATGCACCGCAATCTCGCCCGCCGCGAGCAGATCATCCTCAGCGTACATCCCCACAACGACCGCGGCACCGCGGTGGCGGCCGCCGAGCTTGCCCAGCTTGCCGGCGCCGACCGTGTGGAGGGCTGCCTCTTCGGCAACGGCGAGCGCACCGGCAACGTGGATCTCGTGACCCTCGCCCTCAACATGTACACCCAGGGCATCCATCCGGGCCTCGATTTCTCTGACATCAACGACATCGCCCGCGTTGCCGAGGAATGCACCCAGTTGCCGATCCACCCGCGCCACCCGTACGTGGGCGATCTCGTCTTCACGGCTTTCTCGGGTTCGCACCAGGACGCGATCAAGAAGGGGCTCGAGGTGCAGCAGCCGGGCGCCCAATGGACGGTGCCGTACATGCCCATCGACCCCCATGACGTGGGCCGCACCTACGATTCGGTGATCCGCGTGAACAGCCAGTCCGGCAAGGGCGGCGTGGCGCATTTGCTCCAGGCCCACTACGGCCTCACGATGCCGCGGCGGATGCAGGTGGAGTTCAGCGCGGCAGTGCAGCGCCTCACCGACGAGACCGGCCAGGAAGTGGACGCCCATCAGTTGTGGACGCTCTTCGGCCGTGAATACCTCGAAGCCGACGCGCCGATCCGCTATGTGGCCCATCACCTCTTCGAGGCCGGCAGCCGTCAGGGCATCCGCATCGAGGCCGAGGTGAATGGCCGGGCGGTGGAGTTCGTTGGCGAGGGCAACGGCCCGGTGGAAGCGGCCGTGGCGGCCATCGGCGCGCCGATCCGCGTGCAGAGCTTCGAGGAGCGTTCGATGGGCGAGGGCGCCGACGCGGCAGCCATGTGCATCG
The DNA here is from genome assembly GCF_937894855.1 of uncultured Zoogloea sp. NCBI lineage: Bacteria > Pseudomonadati > Pseudomonadota > Betaproteobacteria > Rhodocyclales > Zoogloeaceae > Zoogloea > uncultured Zoogloea sp. The sequence continues at coordinate 11,568 of NZ_CALAYQ010000028.1, read as the reverse complement.
TCGAGGTGGCGACGGAAGGCGTTGCCGGCAGCCGCTTCGGGGCGGGCATGAACCGCAACACCGTGACGGCATCTGTACGAGCGATCATCAGCGCGGCCAACCGCGCCGGGGCGCAGGTGTCGGCGGTCGCGGAGGATGCGGAAGGCTGCGCTGCCTGACTTGGCGGATTCAACCGTGGTCTGAAATGAAAAACGCCGGGTGTGAGCCCGGCGTTTTTCTTGGGTGACGCTGAGTCGATCAGACCGCCGCGAGGGCCTGGTCGAGATCGGCCAGGATGTCGTCGATGTGCTCGATGCCGATGGACAGGCGGACCATGTCTTCGGATACGCCAGCCTTCTTCATCTCTTCGGGCGACAGCTGACGGTGGGTGGTGGAGGCCGGGTGGCAGGCCAGGCTCTTGCTGTCGCCGATGTTCACCAGGCGGGTGACCAGCTTGAGCGCGTCCTGGAAGCGGCCGCCGGCGGCCTTGCCGTCGCCGTCGGCGCTCTTCACGCCGAAGTTGAGGATGCCCGACGCGCGGCCGCCCATGTACTTCTGGACGAGGGCGTTGTCGGCGTGATCCGGCAGGCCGGCGTAATTGACCCACGCCACCTTGGCGTGACCCTTGAGGAACTCGGCGATCTTGAGGGTGTTTTCGCAGATGCGATCCATGCGCAGGGCCAGGGTCTCGACGCCCTGGAGGATCAGGAAGGCGTTGAACGGGCTGATCGCGGCGCCCATGTTGCGCAGCGGCACGACGCGAGCGCGGCCGATGAAGGCTGCCGGGCCGAGGGCTTCGGTGTAGACCACGCCGTGGTAGGAGACGTCCGGCTCGTTCAGGCGGCGGAAGCGCTCCTTGTGCTCGGCCCACGGGAACTTGCCGCTATCGACGATGATGCCGCCGATGGAGGTGCCGTGGCCGCCCAGGTATTTGGTAAGCGAATGCACCACGATGTCGGCGCCGTGCTCGATCGGGCGGCACAGGTAGGGCGAGGGCACCGTGTTATCCACGATCAGCGGGATGCCGTGGGCGTGGGCGATGGCGGCCAGGGCCTCGAAGTCGGTGATGTTGCCCAGCGGGTTGCCGACGGATTCGCAGTAGATGGCCTTGGTGCGGGCGTCGATCAGCGGGGCGAAGGAGGCCGGGTCGCGGTAATCGGCAAAGCGCACCTGGATGCCGATCTGCGGCAGGGTGTGGGCGAACAGGTTGTAGGTGCCGCCGTAGAGTGTGGAGGCCGAGACGATGTTGTCGCCGGCTTCGGCGATGGTCTGGATCGCGTAGGTGATGGCGGCCATGCCGGAGGCCAGCGCCAGGCCCGCGATGCCGCCTTCCATCGCCGCCACCCGGGCTTCGAGCACGGCCTGGGTGGGGTTCATGATGCGGGTATAGATGTTGCCGGCCACCTTCAGGTCGAACAGATCGGCACCGTGCTGGGTGTCGTCGAAGGCGTAGGAGGTGGTCTGGTAGATCGGTACGGCCACCGCCTTGGTGGTCGGATCCGGGCTGTAGCCACCGTGCACGGCAAGGGTTTCGAGTTTCATCTTGATGGGTCTCCCGTTTGTTTTCTGCAGACGAAGGTGAAAAGTGTGGCTAATTGCCGCATCCGGGTTTTCCCGCGGCTTGTTCCGGGAACTGCCGGGTACATAATCCTTGGCAAGTCGCGATAATACGCAAAGTTGCGCGCCATTCGTCCTTATCTGGGGCAAACGGCAGCGGAACACAATAATAAGTGAGGGGACAAGATGGAACTCAAAGGACGCAATGCGACCTGGCTCGAGCTCGCCGTCGCGCCGCTGTGGCGCCTTGGCCAGACCCGGGTCCGGGTGCATCCGCTGCAGGGTGGCGGGGAGGGCTGTGTCGGCATTACCGTGGATGAACGCTGGCTGTGCGCCAATGACGGTCGCCTGACCGTATTCGGTTGCCGTGAATCGGCCTCGCGCTTCCTCGACCTGCTGCGCATCGATCACATGGAAGAGGGCGAGCCCTCCGAGCTGCCGGCCGGCTGCGGTTGTGGAGGCGTGCAGTGCATGCGTCTCGGCACCGCCGGGCTGCGCACCTGTGACGGTCTGGGTAAATCGGCCCGTCGTGCCGACGGCCCCCGGCGCATCGTCATTCAGTCACCGCCCCGCAAGATTTCGCTCAGAAGCGAGTTCATGCGCTGATCGAAGGCCATCAGCAGGATTTCCTCCGGGAGTTCCTGCTCGACCTGCACCGCGCGGCAGGTGGCCACCGCGATCCGCATCGCTTCTTCTGCCGGATAACCGTAGATACCGCAACTGATCGCGGGGAACGCGATCGTCCGTACGCCGTGCGCGGCGGCGAGCTTCAGGCTGTTGCGGTAGCAGGCCGCCAGGAGTTCGGCCTCGCCATGACTGCCACCGCGCCACAGGGGGCCGACGGTGTGGATCACGTAGCGTGCGGGCAGCCGGAAACCCGCCGTGATGCGCGCCTCGCCCGTCGGGCAGCCGCCCAGGGTGGCGCAGTGGGCGGTGAGTTCCGGCCCGCCCGCCCGGTGGATCGCGCCATCCACGCCACCCCCGCCCAGCAGGCTGCTGTTGGCGGCATTCACGATGGCGTCCACTTTCTGTAGTGTGATGTCTCCGACTTTCACCAAAATCCGTCCGTCGTTCATCCTGATGCTCCCGGGCCGCCGGCAGAAGCTTGCCTGAGTTCCATTGTGCGTGTTTCGAGATGAACCTGCGAGAAGACACCTCTTGCCAGCGGTACCTGATCGGGGTGAAAATAATACGGTATTACGCAATAGGGGGCGAAGTGGCAAAGCCGAAGGTGGTTACCGTGCTGTCCCAGAAGGGCGGCGCGGGCAAGTCGACGCTGACGATGCAACTCGCGGGCGGTCTCGCCAGGCGCGGAAAACGCGTGGCGATCATCGATCTCGATCCCCAGGAAACTGCCTCGCGCTGGGCCCACGCGGCGTCGGCGGCGGCGCCGTTTCCGGCGATGGTGAGCCGACTGCCGGGGGACCCCGACGGGTTGCCTCTGGCCATCAAGGCGGCGGGGCGGGATGCCGACTTGATCCTGCTGGATTGCCCGCCGTCCATCGAGCACGCCGCCACGCTGGCGTCGCTGCAGGTGGCGGACGTGGCCCTGGTGCCGGTGGTGCCGAGCCCGGCGGATCTGTGGTCCACCAAGGGCGTCGAGCGGCTGATCCTGCAGGTTCAGGCGAGCCGAAAGGGCCTGAAGGCGGCGCTGGTGCCCAACCGGGTGCTGCGCACCAACCTCGCCTGGGACGTGCTCGAGGTGATGCGGGATTTCACCCTCCCGGTGCTCGGCGCGGCCCTCTCCCAACGTAATGCTTTCGCGCAGAGCGCGGTGGTCGGCGGCACGGTTTATCAGCTGGGCCGGGCCGGCAGCGAGGCTGCGCGTGAAGTGGACAAACTGGTTGTGGAAGTCTTGAAACTGACAGGAGATAAAACATGAACACCAAAACCCGGTCGGCGCTGCGTTCGACTTTGCAGCAGGAGAGCGAAGCGCTCGAAACCCGTCTGCCTGACCCGACGCCCGCCGAGGCGCCGGTAGCGGCTCCGGCTCCGGCTGAGGCTGTCGAGGTGACGCCGGCGGTGGAAGCTGCGGCGTCCGAGCCGGCACCGGTGGTCGAGCCCGCTCCGGTCGCCGAGGCGCCGGTCAAGGCCGAGAAGCCGAAGGCCCCCGCCAAGCCCGCGCCCAAGCCCGCCGCGAAGGCTGCGCCGAAAGCCGTGAAGGCGCCTGCGAAGGCCGCCAAGCCGGCCGAAGCCGCGGCACCGGTCGAAGCTGCTCCGGCGCCCGCGGCAACGCCGGCACCCGTCGTGGCCAAGAAAGTCGTCAAGCCGGCCAAGCCGAAGCCCGTGAAGGCGGAGAAGGTCGAGAAGGCGGAAAAGCCCGCCAAGCAGCCCAAGGCCAAGGCTGAAAAGCCCGCCAAGGTGGTGCGCGAGAAGGTCGTGCGTGATTCCTTCTCGATGCCCAAGAGCGAGCACGCCCAGCTCAAGGCGCTGCGCGAGACGCTGGCCAAGGCTGGCCGCATCTGCACCAAGTCCGAGCTGCTGCGGGCCGGTGTGCAGCTGCTGCTGAAGGAATCGACGGCCAGCACCAAGGCGCTGGTCGAGGGCCTGGTGGTGGTGCCGAAGGGCAAGGGCGCGAAGTAAACCTGCGCTGGATTGTTTCAAGAACGGCAACAATGGACGATCCATTGTTGCCGTTTTTGCGTTAACGGGCCTCGTCCACCACAAGCCGGACCCGCACCAACCCGCGCAGACCGTTGCCGGCGTAGATCGCATCGGCGCGTTGCAGGTCGTCCGGGCGGAGCGTCGCCTCCTGCGCCCGGCCTTCCCGCAGCAGGCGGCGGCGCAGGGTGCCGTTGAGGAGGCCGGCGCTGGTGGGCGGGGTGAGCAGCACGCCGTCCCGCTCGATGAAGAGGTTGCTGCGGGCGCCTTCGGCCAGCTCGCCCCGCTCGTTGAGGAAGAGCGCGTCGAAGTGGCCGGCCGCCATCACCCGGGCGAGTTCCCGGTCGTACAGGGCGCGGGCGGTGGTCTTGTGGCGCAACAGCAGGTCGTCGCTGGCGATGGAGTGGGGCGACAGCACCACGGTGGCGTCGGCCGACGGGGCGCCGGCGCCGAGGGGCGCCTGCTCGAGGGTGAGATCGCCCTGCTGGCCGAGGGTGACGCGGACGCGCCGGGGCGTGTCGGCTTCGACGCCCGCGAGCAGCTGCCGGAAGGCGTCGGGGTCGAAGGCGAAGCCCAGCTCGGCGGCGGACGCGGTGATGCGTTCGAGGTGCTCGGGCAGGTACGGAAAGCCCGCGCCCGGCTCGAAGCGCAGGGTTTCGATGAGGCGCAGACCCTTGGGCAGCCCGGTGAGGAAGCGCGCCTTGAGATGGCATTCGGCCCACTCGGCAGTCGGGCGGGAGTCGAACACCACGCCGCTGCCCACGTCGAGGCGCGCTTCGCCGTTGTTCAGGCGCAGGGTGCGGATCGGCACGCTGAAGCGGAAGTCGCCGCCGGGGCGAATCCAGCCCAGGGCGCCGCAGTACAGGCCGCGGGGCGCGGTTTCCAGTTCGCGGATGATCTCCATGGCGCGGATCTTGGGGGCGCCGGTGATCGACCCACAGGGAAACAGCGCCCGGAAGATGGCGGGCAGGTCGGCGTCCACGGGCTCGGCGACGACGCGAGAGGTCATCTGCCAGACGGTGGGATAGGGCTCGATGCGGCACAGGTCCTCGACCCGCACGCCGCCGGGCGGTGCAAGGCGGCCCATGTCGTTGCGGATGAGGTCCACGATCATCACGTTCTCGGCGCGGTCCTTGGCGGAGGCGGCGAGGGCGGCGGGGTCGGTGTTCCGCGGAGCGGTGCCCTTCATCGGCCGGCTGGCGAGGGTGCTGCCGTGGCGTTCGAGGAAGAGCTCGGGAGAACGGGACAGGATCGCGTCGTCGGTGTGGGCGATGAAGGCGCCGTAGCGCACCGGCTGGGCCGCGCGCAGGGCGCGGTAGAGGGCGGCGGGCTGGCCGAAGGCGGGGCCGGTGAGCGGGAAGGTGAAGTTGACCTGATAGCAGTCGCCGACGGCGATGTAGTCGCGGATGCGTTCGGTGCGGGCGAGGTAATCGGCTTCGGTGATGCCGGGGGCGAGCGTGCCGACGCCGCCGGGTGCGTCGCCGGCCATTTTGGCGAGCCAGGCATCGACTGCGGCGTCGGAGAGCCATTCGCCGTGGGCGAAGATCCAGCCGGTGACGAGGGCTTCATCGCCGGCGGGCAGCAGCGGGCGAAGGCGGGGTTCGATGGCGTAGCCGAGTTCGTAGCGGGCGGCGAGGGCGACCCAGGCGCCATCCTTGGCGGCCTTTTCGAGGCGGGCGAGGGCGGCGGGCCAGGCGTCGGGATCAGTGCAGCGGATTTCCTCGACGAGGCCGGTGAGCAGCCACGCGCCGGCGGAGCTGGCGTCGAGGTTGTCGTCGAAGAGGGCGAAGGCGGGCGCGGAGTCGGGGTGGTGCGGCATCGCCGCGGAGTTTACCTGCTCGTCAGCGGTTGGCGTAGAAGAAGGACTGGAATTCGGCGTCGCGCAGCTGGGCGGCCTGGGCCTCGGTGTCATCGAGGATGATGCCGAAGTGGCAGGCGTGCGCGGAGGCCAGCCTGGTCAGGGTGGCCCCGACCCGCCGTCGGTGAGCGGCATGGTCGGGAGGCGTCAGAGAAAGAACCGCCCGCCATGAAGCACTGGCCGGGCGGGGTTGCTCACAGCAGCGGACTGCCGGAGTGTTCGCCGCGTTCGTACACCACGTGGGCACGGCCGACGAGGAGCGGGTCGAGGGGCCCGATGTGGTCGATGTCTTTGTTGGCGTAGGGCAGCTTGTGGAGGATGTAGCGCATCGCGTTGAGACGTGCGCGCTTCTTGCAGTCCGACTTGATGACCGTCCAGGGGGCGTCGGCGGTGTCGGTGTGGAAGAACATCGCCTCCTTGGCCTTGGTGTAGTCCTCCCACTTGTCGAGGGACGCCAGATCGATGGGGCTGAGCTTCCACTGCTTGAGCGGGTGGGCTTCGCGTTCCTTGAAGCGCCGACGCTGCTCTTCGCGGCTCACCGAGAACCAGAACTTGATGAGATGCACGCCGCTACGCACCAGATGGCGTTCGAACTCGGGCGTCTGGCGCATGAATTCGAGGTATTCGTCGGGCGAGCAGAAGCCCATCACGCGCTCGACGCCGGCCCGGTTGTACCAGGAGCGGTCGAACATGGCGATCTCGCCGGCGGTGGGCAGGTGCTGGATGTAGCGCTGGAAGTACCACTGGCCGCGTTCGGTGTCGCTGGGCTTTTCGAGGGCCACGACCTTCGCGCCGCGGGGGTTGAGGTGTTCCATGAAGCGCTTGATGGTGCCGCCCTTGCCAGCTGCGTCGCGGCCTTCGAAGAGGATCACGACGCGCTGGCCGGTTTCCTTGACCCAGGCCTGGAGCTTGAGGAGCTCGACCTGCAGGCGGTACTTCTGCTTCTCGTACGCCTTGCGGGACATCAGGTTCTTGTAGGGGTAGGCGCCTTCGCGCCAGCCGTCGGCGAGTTCTTCGTCGGGGTGGGACGGCAGCCTCTTGTAGACCGCTTCGTCTTCGGCCAGGAGGGCCTTGCGCAGGACTTCGGCGTCGTCGGGCGAGGCGCCGGCCATGATGGCCTGGAGGGTCTCGGCGATGCTGTGGGTGTCGTGCTTGGCGAGGGTGGCGACGATGTCGGCAACGGCGGTGGCCTTGGCGTCACGGGCGGCATCCACGGCCTCGTCGATCACGAACTGCTCGATGGCGGCCGCGGTTTCTTTCGGGGCCACATCGCCGGTTGCGGCACGGCGCGGAGCGGGACGGGCAGGTCGGGACATGGTTTTGGCGTTTGTTTTTTCAGTCATTTACGCTTCCTTTTTCTCCGTTTTGTGTCCGTTCTGCGCAGCGCGCGGCGTAGTTGCGGCAGCGCTCGATGTATTCGGCGGTGCTCTTGGGCATCGGGGTGCGGGCACGGGTGATGTAGCTCACCAGGTCGCGGCCCTGCTGGACGAGCAGGCGGCCGTCGGTCACGAGGTGCTGGTCTTCACTGTTGCTGGGCATCTCGGCGGCGTTGAAGTGGGCGCAGAGGCGCTCGCCGGCGGTCACGAAGCTGGTCCAGATGTCGAAGATGTCCGGGTCGGTACGCAGGGTTTCGGTCTTGATGTGGGCAGCCTTGGCGAAGGTGCGCACGTGGGGGGCGATGCCCCGGAAACAGGGCAGCGGGTCGAAGTACTCGACCATGGCGTTGGCGATCAGGTCGATGTCGCGCAGGGTGAGGGCGATCTTGACGTAACGGCTCTCGTAGAAATCTTCGAGGGGGATCGAGAAGGCCTTGAAGGGCTCGCCCCACAGCTCGTCGATGCCCTCTTCGCCGGAGCGGTGCAGCACCAGCCGGCCGAGGCCGAGGGCTTCCTGCAGACATCGGCCGCATTCGCGCATCAGGGCGTTGTCGGACTGGATCTCGATGCCGACGCTCTGCAGCTCGACGAGCTTGGTGAAGATGTCGGCCGCGCGGTTGAACAGCGCACCGGCGAGCATGGCGCCTTTCACGCGGCGGCGGTCGGTGTCGGGTTCGTCCTCGTAGCTCTTGCGGGCTTCGTTGAGGCGGCTGCCAGGGATGTTGAGCCCGTGCTCGACATGGTTGAAGAGTCGCCGGGTCAGCGCGCCGATGAGCTTGCGTTTGGCCTGGAGCGTGTCTTCGGGAACGGCGTAGGTCTTGACCCAGTAGCCGGAATAGAAGACGCGTTCCCTACCGTCGATGACCAGGCGGGAGCCTTCCGGAATGTCGTCGTCCATGGTTCGTTGTTGGCTGCATTTCGATTACGGGAATTTGAAATTCTGCACCAGAATCGGCGTCTGCTGGCGCTCTGGCGCGAGAATTTCACGGGCCTGCCAAGGTGGCAGGCACGCTATGACAACGTGGCAGGCTCAGGCCAGTCCGTCGAGCACCTGGACCTGCACGGTGTCGCCTTCGGCCACGTTGCCCTGGGCGGGGCCGAGGACGATGAAGCAGTTGGCGTCGGCCATCGAGCTGAGGATGCCTGAGCCCTGGGCCGGGGTGCTCTTCACCTGCCAGCCGGTGTCGCCCTGGAACAGCACGCCGCGGATGAATTCGGTGCGGCCGGGCTGCTTGCGGATCGGGGTGACGCAGGGCACCGGCAGCAGGGGCGGCTCGGGGATCGGGTCGATGCCGGCGAGGCGCATCAGCGCGGGGCGGGCGAACTGGTAGAAGGTGACCATCACCGCCACCGGGTTGCCAGGCAGGCCGAACAGCCAGGCGGCGCCGTCGTTGCCGCCGATGCGCCCGAAGGCCATCGGCCGGCCGGGTTTCATGGCGATCTTCCAGAACAGCACTTCGCCCAGGCGGGCCATCACCTCGCGGGTGAAATCCGCCTCGCCCACCGACACGCCGCCGCTGGTGATGACCGCGTCGGCAATGCCGGCGGCTTCGCGCAGGGTGGTTTCGAGGGCGTCCGGGTCGTCGCGGATGACGCCGATGTCGATGATGTCGAAGCCCAGGCGGCTCAGCATGCCGAAGATCGTGTAGCGGTTGCTGTCGTAGATCTGGCCCGGGGCGGCCGGGGTGCCAATGGTGGCGATCTCGTTGCCGGTGGAGAAGAAGGCCACGCGTAGGCGGCGGCGCACGGCCACCTCGCCGATGCCCAGGGACGCCACGAGGCCCAGCTCGGCGGGGCGGATGAGGCGCCCGGCGGGCAGGGCCGGGAGGCCGGCGCGCAGGTCTTCGCCGGCGCGCCGGACGTTCTGGCCGATACGCTGGCCAACGGGGATCGTCACCTTGCCGTCGGCGGCGCGGGTGACTTCCTGCATCACCACGGTGTCGACGCCGGCGGGCAGGGGCGCGCCGGTCATGATGCGCACGGCCTGGCCGGGGCCGACGCTGCCGTCGAAGCTCTGGCCGGCAAAGGCGCTGCCGATGATGTCGAGCACGGTGTCGCCGTCGGCGTTGAGGTCATCGCCGCGCAGGCCGTAGCCGTCCATGGCCGAGTTGTCGTGGGCGGGCACGTCGATGGGCGAGATGACCGGCTGGGCCAGCACCCGGCCGAGGGCGTCGCGCAGGGGGATGTGCTCGATGCCGCTGATCGGGCTCACTGCGTCGAGGATCAGCTGGCGGCCGAGGTCTGCATTGAGCGCGGTCGGGTCGTAGGCGTCGTGGCAGCTGAACTGCCGGGCGAGGGAGGTCACCGGGGGAAATCTCCAGCTTGGTGTGCGCGGAGTTCGTCCGGCGTGTTGATGTTGGCGAAGGCCTCGGGCGCGTCGTCGAAGGGGCAGGCGACCCACTTGAGGCGGCGCAGCCAGAGCTCCATCTTGCGTCCGCCGGCGCGGGTGAAGGCCTGCAGGTCGGGCAGGGCGAAGCTGCGCATCAGCGCGAACACTGGTTGGAGCTGGTCGCCGGTGCGGGCGACGGCCACACTGGCGCGCTCGGCGCACAGGGCTTCGGCGAGGCGTGGGACCAGATCGGGCGGGAGGAAGGGGCTGTCGCAGGGGGCGGTGGCGAGGTAGGGCGTGGTGCATGCGGCGAGCCCGGCCTCGAGCCCGGCCAGCGGGCCGGCAAAGCCTTCGAGGCGGTCGGGGATCACCGGGCGGCCGAACATCGCGTAATGCTCGGTGCTGCGGTTGGCGCTGATGAGGATGGGTCCGACCTGGGGGGCGAGGCGGTCCAGCACGTGGCTGACCATCGGCCGGCCGTCGAGGAGGGCGAGGCCCTTGTCGACGCCGCCCATGCGGCTGCCGCGGCCGCCGGCGAGGATCAGGCCGGTGATGTTTTCCGGGCTGGCGGGGATCATCTCAGCCACCGATATAGGACATTTCGATCTTCCGGAGCGGCGCGGTGGCGGCGGTGCGGATCTCGGAATAGCGGTCGCCGCGCTGCTGCCAGATGCTGCCGATTGCCGCGGAGAGTTCGGCGTCGCTGCGATTGTCGCGCATCAGGCTGCGCAGGTCGTGGCCGCTCTGGGCGAACAGGCAGGTGTAGAGCCGGCCTTCGGTGGACAGGCGGGCCCGGGTACAGGTGGAGCAGAAGGCCTGGGTGACCGACGAGATCACCCCGATCTCGCCGCTGCCATCCACATAGCGCCAGCGCTCGGCCACTTCGCCGGTGTAGTTGGGGTCGATGGCTTCGAGGGGGAAGTGTTCGCCGATGCGCCGGATGACCTCGGCCGAGGGGATCACGTCGTCCATCCGCCAGCCATTGGAGCTGCCCACGTCCATGAACTCGATGAAGCGCAGGATGTGGCCGCTGCCGCGGAAGTGGCGGGCGAGGGGGACGATCTCCTGGTCGTTCATGCCGCGCTTGACCACCATGTTGATCTTGACCGGGCCGAGGCCGGCGGCGGCCGCGGCGTCGATGCCGGCCAGCACGTCGGAAACCGGCACGTCCATGTCGTTCATGGCCTTGAAGACGGTGTCGTCGAGGGAATCGAGGCTCACCGTGACCCGCGACAGCCCCGCCGCCTTGAGGGCCGCGGCCTTCTTGGGGAGCAGCACGCCGTTGGTGGTGAGGGTGACTTCCATCCCAGGGATGGCTGCCAGCTGGGCGACCAGACGTTCGAGGTTGCGTCGCAGCAGCGGCTCGCCGCCGGTGAGGCGGATCTTGGTGACGCCGTGGGCCGCAAACAGCCGGGCGATGCGGGTGATCTCCTCGAAGCTGAGGAGGGATTGTCGCGGGAGGAAGGCGTAGTCCTTGTCGAACACTTCCTTGGGCATGCAGTACACGCAGCGGAAGTTGCAGCGGTCGGTGACCGAGATGCGCAGATCCTTCACCGCACGGCCGCGGCTGTCCAGCAACTGGCCGGTGGGGGCCGGCAGGTGGGCGGGGATCTGGGGCTGTTGGCCGAGCAGGCGCTCGTCGACCAGGGGAATGACTCGCTGATTCATCGTCTCGCAGGGGGTTGGCAACGCGTGCCGCGTTTGTAGCGCGGCGCGCGTGCAGCCGCCTTGTCGTGGGGCAAGGCTCGGGTGTTCCGCCAGAAAATTATCGGCGGCGAAACGACGCAGGGCAAGCGGCACCTGAAACCGCTGCCGAGCCTGTCCGAATTTTTGTGTTTGAGGCATAACATCAGACCCGGAGGGAATGG
>NZ_CALAYQ010000027.1:0-2420 GCF_937894855.1 uncultured Zoogloea sp. | reverse complement strand
GGGATCACGCTGCCGGCGCTGCCCAGCACGTTGCCGAAGCGGACGATCTCGAACTGGGTTTTGCCCTCGGTCGACATGGCCTGGCAGACCTTCTCGGCGAGCCGCTTGGTGGCGCCCATCACGTTGGTCGGATTGACCGCCTTGTCGGTGGACACCAGCACGAAGCGCGACACCCCGCAGGCCACCGCGCTGCGCGCCACCTGCCAGGTGCCCAGCACGTTGTTGCGCACCGCCTGCCAGGCGTTGTCCTCTTCCATCAGCGGCACATGCTTGTAGGCCGCGGCGTGGAAGATCACGTGGGGGTGGAAGCGGGTGATGACCTCATCCACCCGCACCGCGTCCTTCACGTCGCCGGCCAGCGCCACCAGCTGGATGTTCGGGTAATGGACCGCGAACTCCTCGCACAGCCGGTACAGTGCAAACTCGCTGATGTCGAAGCACACCAGGATCGACGGCTCGTAGCGGGCGATCTGGCGGCACAGTTCGGTGCCGATCGAACCGCCGGCGCCGGTCACCATCACCGACTTGCCACGCAGGTATTCGCGCACCTCGGCGGTGTGGATGCGCACCGGATCGCGGCCGAGCAAGTCTTCCACGTCCACGTTGCGCACTTCGCTCACCTTGACGCGGCCGGTCATCACGTCAGCGATGGCCGGCACGATCAACGCCTTCACCCCTGCCCGAACGCAGGCGCTGGCCACCTTGCGGCGCACCTCGTGGCGCTCGTTGGGCATCGCGATGATGGCGTGGCCGACCTTGTATTCCTCCGCAATGCGCTCCAGATCGGCGATCCGGCCGAGCACCTTGCAGCCGTAAACCTCGCGTCCCTGGTTGGCCTTGTTGTCGTCGAGCAGGCCCACTACCCGCCACTCGGCCGAGCGGGAGAGCTCGCGCACCAGGCTCACCGCCGCATCGCCGGTACCCAGCACCACCACCGGCTGACCGAGGGCCCGCAGCCCACCATAAAGCCGGGATTCCTTCCAGGTGCGGTAGAGCACCCGCGAGCCGCCCATGTACATGGCCAGCAGCAGCGGCTGCATCGCAAAGACCAGCCGCGGCACTTCCGGCGCGGAGCGCACCGCGACCACCACCACCAGCGGTGTGAGTAGCGCAGACACCACCACCGCCCGCGCAATGCAGACGAGATCCGGCAGGCTCGCAAAGACCCAGATGCTCCGGTACAGCCCGAAGGCCCGCAGCAGTAGCCCCTGGAGCACCAGCGTGACGGCCAGCCCCTGATAGAGGCCGGCGTTGAACTCCGACGGAATATCGAAGTTGAAGCGGACGAGGTAGGCCAGCCACCAGGCCAGCGCCACGCCGACCACGTCGGACAGATAGACCAGCGAAGGGTGAAAGACTTTCTTGATCAAGGCCTGGGCGCCTCGGCGGCCTCGAACCGGCGCCATGCGCGGTCGATCAGCCAGCCAAGGATCATGTAGACGAATATCCACATTGTAATCATGACGCACTGCAGCGAGAACCCTAGTGGCAAGCCTGCAACAGCCGAGCCCCCCGCCGCGGCCATCAGGGCATAGGCCGCCAGTGCCGTGCCCCGGTGCCCGAAGCCCATCCGCACCAGCCGCTGGTAGTAGTGAGTGCGGTGGGCCTGCCAGATCTTCTCCCCGCGCAAGGCCCGGCGCAGCAGGGTCACCGTCGCATCCGCGATGAAGGGCGAGAACACCAGCAGCGGAAACCACAAGGGCCAGGAGCCGGCTTCATGGCCGGCCAGCCCCAGCGCGCCGGCCATGAAGCCCAGCGGCACCGAACCCGAATCGCCCATGAATATCCTGGCCGGGTGGAAGTTGAAGCACAGGAAGCCCAGCGCCGCGGCGGCGATCCCGGCGCCCAGTGCCGCCAGCCCCGGTTGCCCGGCAGCCAGCGCCGCCCAAGCCAGCGTGCCAAAACCGAACAGCGCCATACCCCCGGCGAGGCCGTCGGAGCCATCCATGAAGTTGTAGAGATTGGCCATCCACACCAGCCCGACGACGCACAGCAAGCCAAAGGCCCAGCCCGCCGCAGGCCTCAAGAGCGCCAGAAACACCGCCGCGACCAGCAATTGCGCCACCAGCCGCCACCGCGCCGACAGGCTGCGTCGATCATCCACCAGCCCAACCGCCGCCAGCGCCAGCCCACCGCCGACGGCTGCCAGCAGCGTCGGCGCAGCGCCCGGCGCAAGCACCAGCCCGGCAGCCAGAACCCCCGCCATCACCCCGACACCGCCAGTGCGCGGCGTGGGTTTGACGTGGAGCGAACGCTCGTTGGGCTGATCGAGAAAATGCAGCCACGACCCCGGCCGGCAGCACAGCCAGGTGACCGCCCAGGCCACCGCAAAGGCGACCGCCGGCACCAGCAGCAGCTCAGGCCCCATCGAGCGTCTCCCGCAGGCCATCGGCCAGATCCACGCTGGCGCGCCAGCCCAG
>NZ_CALAYQ010000026.1:0-9220 GCF_937894855.1 uncultured Zoogloea sp. | reverse complement strand
GTCGGCACCGGCAAGGCCGTCACCGCCAACCTGAATGGCCTCAGCCTCGGCAGCACGGATGCTGGCAACTACGAGATCACCGACGTCACCGCGCCGCTCGCCGCCAACATCACCCCGGCCCAGCTGACCCTGACGGCCGCAGCCACATCCCGCAGCTACGGCGCCGACAACCCGGCCTTCACCGGCACAGTCAGCGGCTTCGTGGGTGGCGAGACCCTGGCCAGCGCCACCACCGGCGGCCTCGCCTTCAGCACCGCCGCCAACGCGGCCAGCAATGCCGGCGGGCACGGGATCAACGGCAGTGGCCTCAGCGCCAACAACGGCAACTACGTCTTCGTCCAGGCGCCCGGCAACGGCACCGCGCTGACCATCACCCCGGCCCCGCTCAGTGTCACCGCCAACAACGCCAGCAAGGACGCCAACGGCGTGCCGTACGCTGGCGGCAACGGGGTCGTGTTCAGTGGCTTCGTGAATGGCGAATCGGCCACGGTGCTGGGCGGCACGCTGGGCTACGGCGGCAACAGCCAGGGCGCCACCGGCGCCGGTAGCTACGCCATCACGCCCCAGGGCCTGACTGCCGGCAACTACGCCATCAGCTTCCGCGACGGCGCGCTGACGATCAACAACAGCCTGCCGTCCGACCCGCAGAAATACCTGCCCAAACCCGTGCAGGTGCAGCAGTTCCTGACCAACACCGCAGCCCTGCCGGCCGGCACGCCGCCGGTCGCCACGCCTGACAGCCTCAACTACGTGGCGGTCGGCAACGGCCCGACCGGTCAGGGCACGCCCGCCCTCGGCAGCAACGCCGTTCCGCCGGGCACGCCGAACACGGTGAACTACGTCTCCGTCGCCCCGACCACCGGCGCCCAGTCCGGCAACGGCACCACGGCCAGCGCCGGCGAAGCTCCGCGGGACAACCGCAGCGGCGGCGCATCGAACGGCCGCGCGGCGGATGACATCAACGTCAACAACTTCAGCGGCGGCACCTTCAAGCCCACCGACATCTTCGTCATCAACGGCGGCGTGAACACCAACGGACTCAGCAGCCTGCAATAACGCGAGCCCCGCCCCGGCCGGCTGCGCGCCTCAAAGCGCCAGCTGATCCGGGCCCGTCCATCACGCGCCACTGCAACCCCATTGATGCCATGAAAAAAATGACCACCAGACTCCTGCCCTCGAGCCTAAGCCTTGCCCTGCTGTCCCTGCCCGCCTTCGCGCAGACCGCGCCGGACGCCGGCCAGATCCTCCAGGAAGTGAAGCGTCCGCCTGCCCAGCCGGGCGCCAGCAAGGTGCCCGACATCCAGATGCCGGGCAGCGCCGCGGTCACGCTCCCGGGCGGCGCCCAGGTGACACTGAACGCCGTCGCCATCACCGGCAACACCCTGTTTGACCAGGCCACGCTCGCCACCGCGATCGGCGACGTCTCCGGTCGTCACTTCGACCTCGCCGGCCTGCGCGAGCTGGCCGACCGCATCACCACCCACTACCGCAGCAAGGGATACCCCTTCACGCGCAGCGTCATCCCGCCCCAGGACATGAAGGACGGCGTGCTGCGCATTCAGGTGCTCGAAGGCCGCTACGGCAAGGTCGAGGCCACCTCGTCCGACGCCTGGCTCGCCAGCGGCAGCCAGAAGTTCCTCGGCGCCCTGCAGACCGGCGGGGTGATCGAGAGCACGGACCTCGAACGGGTCATGCTCATCCTGGGCAACCAGCCGGGCATCAAGATCATGCCCGTCATCAGCCCGGGCCAGCAGACCGGCGCCGGCGACCTGAATGTCAAGGTCGAGCGCGAATCCAACTACTCCGGCCAGATCGGCATCGACAACGCCGGCAGCCGCTACACCGGCGAGCACCGTTTCCAGGCCACCCTCAACGCCAACAGCCAGATGCTCTTCGGCGACCGCCTGACCCTGCGGGGCATGGTCAGCGACCACAGCATGTGGCTCGGTTCGGTGGATTACGAGGCCCCCATCGGCGGCTCCGGCCTGCGCGGCCAGATCGGCTACGGCGACAACTACTACCAGCTGGGCGGCCAGTTTGCCGCCCTCGACGCCACCGGCTTCGCCAAGGTCACCACCGCGCGGCTGAGCTACCCGATCCTGCGCTCCCAGGCCTCCAACGTCACGGTGTCCGGCGCCTACCAGAACAAGAGACTCGAAGACCGCTACGGCGCCACCGGCACCGTCAACGAGAAATCCAGCAACAGCTGGCCGGTTGCGATGCAGTTCGACCACCGCGACCGTTTTGGCGGCGGCGGCATCACCTACGGCATGGCCACCTGGACCAGCGGCAACCTCAACCTGAACGGCGCCTTCGCCGCCACGGATGCCGCCACCGCCCAGACTGCCGGCCACTTCAACAAGTACAACCTCGACATCGCCCGCATCCAGAAGCTGCCCGGCGACTTCGCGCTGTACGGCCGCTACTCGGCCCAATGGACGAGCCAGAACCTGGATTCGTCCGAGCGCTTCGGCCTCGGCGGCATCTATGGCGTGCGGGCCTACCCGCTGGGCGAAGGCATGGGAGACCGGGGCTGGCTGGGCCAGATCGAGCTGCGCTACCTCGCCGGCCCCTATACCCCCTTCGTCTTCTACGACGCCGGCCGCAGCGACACCAACGCCAGGCCGTGGGATACCGCCTCCAGCACCAGCCGCAGCATCGCCGGCGGCGGCGCGGGCGTCCGGGTCGACTACAAGCAGTGGAGCATCGACAGCACCCTGGCCTGGCGCACCCGTGGCGGCCCGGCATCCGCCGACACCAGCGACCGCAGCCCGAGGCTGTGGTTCATGGCCACCTATTCCTTCTGAGCCCACACCAGCCACAATCGGCGCGGTGCGCTACCGCTCCGCGCCGGGACAGGCCCTCGAATCTGGGCCCCGCCAAGGATCCAAAGCCACGGCGGGGCTTTCGGACAGCCCCTTCGCCCAAGTCCACTTCCCGGACATCCCCCCGCGCCCCGGCCGCTGAGCCGGACTACCACCGATCAGGCCAGCGTCTTGGTACGGCGATGGATCGCGCGCTACCGGCCCGAGCCGGCGGGCCTGCCTGCAGGAAGGCCTGAGTCATGGGCCGGCCCGCCACAGATCCTCACACGCCCTTCGCCCGCGGCCCGTAGGCGCAGTAACCCGGCCGCGGCCCCACCTGGGGATGCTTGCGGCAGGTGTCGGGGCGTCGCTCGTACACCGTGCAACGGCGGGTGGTCGCATCCAGAAACAGGCAATCCCCGCTGGCCCGCCGGGCCAGGGTGAAGATGCTGTTGCGGAAATTGAAATGGCCCACCAACCCGGCTTTGGTGAGCCGCCGGGCGATCTGCTTGGGCGCCTCGTGCTCGGCCTCGAAGGCGTCCACCACCTCCAGGCGCACCAGATCCGCCAGCCGGACCTCCACCGGCATCGTGCAGCAATTGGCCGCGCAGTCGTTGCACAAGCCGCTGCGATAGCGGGTCCAGGTATCCAGACGATCCACGTCCACATTGAAAAAACCGGGGGCAGCCATTCAGATTCACTCCAGACGTTACGGCCTCCGCCCTGCCACCGGGAGCCGGGGCAACGCGAGGGGCTGAAGGATATGACCCGCAGGGCGCGCCGGCAACCACCCCGCTCATGGCGCTCGCGGGCGCCGCGGGCCTCGGCCGCCGATCAGACCGCAACGTCTTCGACACGACCGCCGCCGCCGACAAGCGCCTGGGCTTCACTCGCCTCAACGCCAGAACGCCGACCCGCAGGCCGGCGTTCTGGCTTCAAACCACGCCGTCAGCCGACGATGCGCCTCAACTCCCCTCCCGCATCACCCCGGACGCGAATCGGCGCCGACGGTCTCCGAAAGGTCGCGGATCACATCCACCACCCTACGGGCATCCTGGCGGATGAGCTTGATGGCCTCTCCGGCCCGGTTGGCGAGGGCGACGCCGGCCGCCACCTCGGTGAGGTTGGCGTTCATGTTCGCCGTCACCGCGTTGTTCTCGGTCTGGATCGCCACCACCATGCCGGTGATCTCCTCGGTGGACTTGGCCGTGCGCTCGGCCAGCTTGCGCACTTCATCGGCCACCACCGCGAAACCGCGCCCCGATTCGCCCGCCCTCGCCGCCTCGATGGCGGCGTTGAGGGCCAGCAGGTTGGTCTGGTCGGCGATCTCCTTGATCGTCCTGGTGATCAACGAGATCTCGGAAGTCCGCTGCCCCAGCGCCGCCACCTGCACCGCCGCGTCATCCACGGACTGGGATATCCGCAGGATCTTGGCCACCGTCTCGAGGATGATCGCCTCGCCGTCGGCCGAAATCTTCTCGGTCTCCAGTGCAGCGGCCGAGGCCATCGCCGTGCTTTCCTTTTCGGCGTGATAGCGCTGCACCTGGGCGGTGACGTCGGACGCCGTCTTGACGATCCGCACCACCTGCCCGTCCTCGTCGAACACCGGGTTGTAGCTCGCCTCCAGCCAGACCTGATCGCCGCGCTTGTTGAGCCGACAGAACTGCCCGGTGAAGAAGCGCCCGGCCCGCAGATCGCGCCAGAAGTTCTCGTAGCCGACGCTGTCGGCCAAGTCCGGCAGGCAGAACATCCGGTGCGGGCGCCCGACGACCTCGCGCTCGGTGTAACCCATGGTGGCCAGGAAGTTGTCGTTGGCGCGCAGGATGGTGCCATCCGGGGCAAACTCGATCACCGCCATCGACCGCTCGATCGCCTTCACCAACGCCGTCATCCGGGCCGCCTCCTCGACGCTCCGGGTCACGTCAGCGGCAAACTTGATCACCTTCACGATCTGCCCGGTCTTCTCGTCGGCGACCGGGTTGTAGGTCGCCTCCAACCAGACGACGCGGCCCGAGCCGTGGCGCCGCCGGAAACGTCCCTGAAAATACTTGCCAGCGCGCAGATCGGCCCAGAACTGCTGGTAGGCCACGCTGCGCGCATAGTCGTCGTCGCACAGGCTGGCGTGTTTCTGGCCGACGATGTCGTCCCGGCGGACGCCCATCACCGCGCAGAAGTTGTCGTTGGCCGAGAGCACCAGGCCGTCCGGGCTCAGCTCGACGACCGCCGAAGAACGATCCAGCGCGCGGCTGACCGCCATCTGCTCGACCAGCCTCGCCTCCGCCGCCTCGAGCTGCGCCTTCAACTTTCCACAAAACACGATCCCAACCTTCACCCCTCTCAGTCCCGGAACGGCAGTGACCTCCCGGAACGGCAACTCACTGCCATTGCGCCATTTCTGGTCCATCTGCCTGTACGGCAAAATCGGGAGCAACTTGAGCTGCCCCGCCGGGCGTCGGAGAGCGCTCCGGCAGCCGCCGGCAGGCCGGATATCCGCACCAGCGCAAGGGGCAAGGCAACACAGCCACTGGCGCAAGCTCTCCGGCAACCGCCCCTACAAAGGGAAGAAAACCGGGCGCGGCCGACCGGATTTGGCAGGATCGGGCGGGCTCCGCTGGCCGCCCTGCCCACATCCATCAGGGCGACCAGATCGGGCAGCGCAAATACTTCAGAATGCATATGCGCTTCGCCACACATCCCATCTGGAAAGTATCATTTTGCATTGACCCAATCACTCGCCGGCGGCCCTGACATCATGAACACGCAGCACAAAACCCTCCTCGTGTCCTTCTCCTGTGCCCTGACACTCACCGCCTGCGGGGGCGGAGGCGGCAACACGCCCGCACCGGTGGCATCCGACGCCAGCTTCAATCTGCAGAGCGCCCAGCGCAGCGAGTTCGTCACGCCTTCCGTACGCAATTTCAGCGTGAGCGGCACTTCGAACGGCTTCGCCGTCACCGGCAGCGGCACCGAAACCGCCGGCAGCGTCACCGCGGGCACTTTCGAAGGCACCGCTGCCCTGCAGCGCACCACCACCGTCAGCGGCAGCGTCGTGGTCAATGGCATCACGCTGCCTCTCGCATCCTCCACCACCGACTGGACCGACACCAACTACGTCCCCAAGGGCAGCGCCAGCACCAGCGAATACACGGTGATCCAGGGCACCCCCGCCATCCCGACCGCCGCCCGCGTCGGCGACCTCGGCACCCTCTTCACCGCCACCCGCTACGCCGACAACACCAGGACCGGCCTCATCGGCACCATGCGCACCACCTACAGCCTCGCCGCCGACACCGCCACCACCGCCCTCGTATCGGTCACCAGCCTCTACTACAGCGCCTCCGGCGCCCACACCCGGACCGTCTCCAGGCGATACCGCATCAACACCTCGAACCAGCTGACCCCGGTACTCGTATCGGACGTGGACTTCACGAGCAATCTGAATCTGCTGCTGCAATATTGAGACGAGGCTCCCGGGGCGCCAGCGGCACGACCGCCCCCGGCGCCCACCGGCCCAGCATTTCAGCCTCGTGAACGCAAAAACGCCGACCACTTGGGTCGGCGTTTTTACTTGAATCTTTGGTGGCCAGTCGCGGAATCGAACCACGGACACGCGGATTTTCAATCCGCTGCTCTACCAACTGAGCTAACTGGCCTGAGAGAGCGCGCATAATAGCCCCCTATCAGGGGCTTGTCAAATAATTTCGCCAATATTTGTGCGCAACCTGGATTCAGCCCGGGGGGAACTGACCGGCGGTAGCACGGGACGGGGTGGTGTCGTCTTCGGCGCCTCGGGCGCGGGGGAAGACGACCTGGGCGATGGTGCCCTTGCCGCTGGGGTTGGGGATGAGGCTGACGGTGGCGCGGTGCAGGTCGGCAATCTCGCGGACGATGGGCAGGCCGAGGCCGGAGCCGCTCTCGGTGCTGCCCAGCACGCGGTAGAAGCGCTCGAAGACGCGTTCGCGGTCGGCTTCGGGCACGCCGATGCCGGTGTCTTCCACCTCGACGATGGCCCGCTCGGTGGCGAGGGTGCGCACCGTCACACAGCCGCCTTCGGGGGTGTACTTGATGGCGTTGTCGATGAGGTTCTTGAGCAGCTCGCCCAGCAGCACCGGGTTGCCCTCGATGATGAGCGGCTCGCCGGTGGTTTCGAGGCCGAAGTCGATGTCCTTCTGGCGGGCGCGCGGCACGAAGTCGCTGAGCATGTTGCGCAGCAGGGATTCGAGATCGACCCGCTCGACGGCGTAGATCTTCTCGTAGCTGGCTTCGGCGCGGGCAAGGGAGAGCAGCTGGTTGATCAGGTGGCCGGCCCGCTCGGCGCTCTGGGATATCTGCACGAGGGAGCGGTGGACCTGCTTCGGGTCAGTCTCCATCAGCGCCAGGTCGGTCTGCATGCGCAGGCCGGTGAGCGGGGTGCGCATCTGGTGGGCGGCGTCGGCGATGAAGCGTTGCTGGGCCTGCAGGTTCTCCTCAAGCCGCGCCATCATGTCGTTGAAGGCGATGATGAGCGGGCGGACTTCCTCGGGCACGCCGGAGACCGAGATGGGGGACAGATCCGACGGGCGCCGGCGGCGGATCAGGCTCTGCAACTGGTTGAGGGGCGCGATGCCGCGGGACAGGCCCAGCCAGACGAGGATCACCGCGATGGGGATGATCGCGAACTGGGGCAGCAGCACACCTGTGACGACCCGCGACGCGAGGGTGCTGCGCTTGTTGCGGGTTTCGGCCACCTGCAGCACCACCAGCCGGCTGGGCGCGCCGTCCAGCGGTTGCAGGAACTGGTAGGCGACGCGCACTTCCTCACCGGCGATCTGCTCGTCGCGGAACATCACCAGATCGGGTTCGACGTTGTCGGGCGCGGCGATGGGCGGGATGTCCTTGTCGCCAGCCAGCAGCTCGCCCTTGAAGCCGAGCACCTGGTAGTAAACCGTGTCGTCCTCGTCGGCCCGCAGGATGAGCCGGGCGGGCGCGGGAAAATTGACCCGCGCCAGCGTGCCCTCCACCTTCACCAGCCGGGCAATGGCCCGCACGTTGACCGCCAGGGCCTGGTCATAGGGCTGGTTGGCGATGCTGTTGGCGACGTTGTGGGTGACGATGATGGAGATCGGCCACAGGAACAGCAGCGGCGCGAGCATCCAGTCGAGGATCTCGCCGAACAGCGAGTTGAAGGCCTTGCCGTCTGCGGCGGCATCTTCGGCCGCCGCCTTGCGCCACCTAGGCGACCACATCCGGCTTTTCCAGGCAGTACCCCAGGCCACGCACGGTGACGATCTGCACGCCGCTGTGCTCCAGCTTCTTGCGCAGGCGATGGACGTACACCTCGATGGCGTTGTTGGAAACTTCCTCCCCCCAGCCGCACAGGTGATCCACCAACTGCTCCTTGCTCACCAGCCGGCCGGCGCGCAGCAGTAGCACCTCCAGCAGGCCGACTTCGCGGGCGGAAAGCTCGACCACCTGACCGTCGATCTTCACCACCCGGTCGGCCTGGTCGTACGCAAGGCGGGCGTACTCGATGCAGCGGGCCTGGCCGGTGCCGCGGCGGGTAAGGGCACGCACGCGGGCTTCGAGTTCGGGCAGGGCGAAGGGTTTGGTGAGGTAGTCGTCGGCGCCGGCATCCAGGCCGCGGACACGATCCTCGACGCCGTCCTGGGCGGTGAGGATCAGCACCGGCATCGTGCACTTGCGGCTGCGCAGGCGGCGCAGCACCTCGATGCCCGAGAGCTTGGGCAGCCCCAGGTCGAGGATCAGCAGATCAAAGCTCTGCCCGAGCAGCGCGGCGTCGGCTTCGGCGCCATTGGGCACGTGATCTACGGCATAACCGGCCTTCTTGAGCGCCCGGGTCAGGCCGTCCGCGATGATGAGGTCGTCCTCGGCCAACAGAATCCGCATGGTCTTTTTGTTCGAAGCTGAGGTGTAAGTTTTGAGTAAGCGGCTACCGGCATAGTGCGACCGCTGTTCTCCTTTTACTCGGTCTCGGGGGTGATGGCGTGGCGCAAGCTGCGGCAAAGCCTCGGGGGATTGGGCCGCCCGACGGGCCACTCCCCCGCCGTCTTTTTCATGCGCACCGGGCAAGGCACAGCACCCGCGCCCCGCGGGCCTCCCATTGCCCGCTTACGCGTTTGTCACGCGTCTCCTGCAGACATCTCCAGTCGTTCTCGCCGTCCAATTCCGATACAAATCCGTTCGAGTCTAGCACAGGGCAGGATGCCCCACGTTGACCAGGCTCAGCCCCAAGGCGCCCGATCGGCCGCCCAAAAAACAAATCCCCGCCCTGCGGAAATCCGCAGGACGGGGATCGGGGTTCGACCCCGGCCGGAGACCGGCCGGATTCGAGGCGCCCGGGCGGGGCGAATTACATGCCCATGCCCATGCCGCCCATACCGCCCATGCCACCCATGTCGGGCATGCCGCCGGCCGGC
>NZ_CALAYQ010000025.1:0-47882 GCF_937894855.1 uncultured Zoogloea sp. | reverse complement strand
GATCCTCGCCGTACATGATCTTGGACAGGAAGTAGCCCTTGATGCAGTTGAGGCCGCGGTTGACCGGCGCATCCGGATCGCCCTGGGTGGCCACCACGCGGCCGTTCTGCACGCCCACCAGCACCGAACAGCCGGTGCCGCAGAAGCGGCACGGCGCCTTGTCCCAGCGGACGGCAGCGGAATTCTCGGCGGACGCCGCGGCGTCCTCCTTCTTCGCTGCGAGGGCAGGCATCGAAATGCCGGCCGTGGCGGCCGCGGCGGCGATCGCCTGGGTCTTGATGAAGTCGCGTCGGTTGATGGTCATGATTGAGCCTCCTCGCAGGGGGAATTCAGGGCTTCCGGTTGATTCGAAACAGGGCTTTCGTCATCCGCAACGTCGCGGTGCTCGTAGGCCAGGGTGGCGGCGAGCACCTGCGGCACGCGGTGCAGGGCAATGAGGGTGTCGGACATGACCGCGCCTTCGGCATCCTCGACGGTGACGACGAGCTTGCCGTCGGCCGACATGCCGTGGCATTCGACGCCGGGGAAGGCGGTCAGGGCCGCTTCGGCCTCCGCCCGGGTCTCCGGCTTGATGCGCAGGACGAGACTGACGATGTTCATGATTGCTCCAGGGCGGAAGGAAGGGCCTTGCGGGTCACCGCCACCACCGGGCAGGGCGCAATGCAGGCGCCGCAGCCAGTGCATGCGGCGAGATCGACATCGGGCAGCGGAACGCCACCGATACGGGGACGGAAACGGATCGCGCCGGCATCGCAGGCTTCGCCGCAGATGCGGCACTCGACGTTCTGGGCTGCCAGGCAGCCTTCGCCGATGACGACCCCGAACGACCAGGGCGGCTGCGTGGTGTCGCGGCCGATGGCGCCGCTGGCGCAGGCCTTGGCGCAGTCACCACAGAAAGTACAGGCCGCCGCCGAGAAATCGGCTACCGGATACCCCCCGCCACCCCGCTGCAGGAGCCCGGTGGGGCAAGCCTTCACGCAGTCGTCGCAGCGGGTGCAACGATCGAGGAAAGCGGCCTCCACGACACTCCACGGCGGACGAAACGGCGCCGGGCCGGGCGCACGGGCACCCAGAAAGCGGCGGCGGGAAACATCCATGTTCGGCTCGTGGTCATTGTCGGGAATGATTGATCCTATGCCTCTTCCCGACCGAAATCCTTGATCTATGCGAAGGATTTCCCAGGGTGTCACGCACGCCGCGTCCACCATGCGCACCCCGACCAGACCGCCAGAAACATCACAATCTGATAAAATAATCCATTGACATTTCCAAAGGGCATCACCTTGACACCCAGATCCTTGCCACCTGTGCGTATCCGCCCAAGTGGACTTCTGGCTGGCATCAGGGACGCCTGGAGGCCGGCCGGGCTTGACGAGGCGCGGCTGCTCGAACGTCAGCTGGACCGCGCCCGCACCTCATTGTGGGTCACCGATCTGGCCATGCTGGCGGTCGCCACGCTCTTCGTGTGGATGGCCGGGCCGCTGATCGACCCCTATCTGGCAGTGGCGTGGCTGGCCGCGATGGCCCTCAACCCCCTGTCGAAGTTCTGGCTGCCGCGCCTCGCCCGGGGCCTCGACAGCCCCCGGCTGATCACGCCGGAGTTGGTCTGTCTGCAGGCGCTGGTCACCGCGCTGCTGTTCATCGTGATGACCAGCTGGCTGTTCCTGCGCGGCAACGACGAGCTGCGCATGCAGCTGGGCATCCTCAGTACCGGCGTGCTGTTTGCCGAAGCCCTCGGCTACGCCCGGTTCCCCCCGGCCGGCCTGGTATGGCTCGGCACCCTGGTGTCGGCGGCCCTGATCACCCTCTGGCAGATCGACCGGGAGACCAGCCTCGCCGCGGCGGTGGCCGTGCTGCTCTACGCCGCCGTGGTCACCCGCGACATGCTCGCCACTTCCCGGGAGTTCGTCGAACGCTGCCTGGCCGAGTTCGAGGCCGAGCGCCAGACCCAGATGGTCGCCCTGCTGCTGACCGATTTCGAAGACGCCTCCCGCGACTGGTTCTGGGCATGCGACGCCCACGGGCGGCTCACCCACGCCTCGACGCGCCTCGCCGAAGCCCTCGGCCGTAGCGACGCTTCGCTGCTGGGCGTCGGGCTGATCGCCGCACTGGAGACCGCCAACGCCACCCCCCGGACCGATCTCGCCAACGCCACCCGCCTGCTGGCCAGCCGGCTCGCCAGCCACCGGGCCTTCCGCGACCTGATCCTGCCACTGCAGACACCGGCGGGCAGCCAGTGGTGGTCGCTCAGCGGCAAGCCGCTGCTATCCGGCGGCGGCGAGGTGATCGGCTGGCGCGGGGTGGGCGTGGATGTCACAGCCGACCAGATCCACCGCCAGGAACTCGAACGGCTCGCCACCCGGGACAGCCTCACCGGGCTGGCCAATCGCCACGCCTTCAACCACGCCCTCGACGCCTGCTTCCACCCGGCCGGGCCGGCCCAGCCCGTCGGCCTGCTGGTGCTCGATCTGGACGCCTTCAAGGCCGTCAATGATGCCCACGGCCACGGGGTTGGCGACCGCCTGCTCGCGGCGGTCGCCCGCCGCCTCGAGAAGCCGCCCGGCGGAAGCACCCGGCTGGCCCTGGCCCGCCTGGGGGGCGACGAGTTCGCCATCCTGCTGGCGGGCGGCGACGGACCGATGGCGATGGCGGACCACAGCCGGCGCGTCCGCGAAAACCTGAGCCACCCTTTCCTGATCGGCGATCTGCGCCTGGAGGTGCGTACCAGCGCCGGGCTGGCCTTCGCGCCGGCCCACGCCCACAACCGCACCGATCTGCTGCGCTGCGCCGACATGGCCCTCTACGCCGCCAAGATGAAGGGTCGCAACACTCTGGTGGTGTTCGACGAGGAGATCGGCACGCGGGTGTCGACGCGCCTACGACGCACCCACGAGCTGTCCGAGGCGATCCGCCGCGGCACCCTGGAGGTGCATTACCAGCCCGTCTTCGAGGCCGGCGGCGGCCCGCCGGTGGCGGCCGAGGCGCTGCTGCGCTGGCGGCATCCGCACCTGGGCCTGCTGCCGCCATCCGAGTTCCTGGAGCTGGCCGAGGAGTCCGGCCTCATCGTGCCCATCGGGCTGTGGGTGCTGCGCCGGGCCTGCGCCGACGCGGTGGGCTGGGATCGCCCCCTGCGGGTCGCTGTCAATCTGTCGGTACGCCAGCTCAACGACCTGGGGCTGGTCGATGCGGTGCGCAAGGCGCTCGCCGACAGCGGCCTGCCGGCCCGCCGACTGGAGCTGGAGATCACCGAATCGACCCTCGCCGACCGGCGCATCGCGCGCCGCGTGCTCGAAGCCCTGCGGGCGCTCGACGTGCAACTGGCGCTGGATGACTTCGGCACCGGCTTCTCGTCGCTGTCCTACCTGCAGCACTTCGGCTTCGACCGCCTGAAGATCGACCGGGCCTTCATCCAGCCCCTGCTCCAGCCTGGCGGCCAGGCGATGGCGATGCTGCGGGCGGTGATCGGACTGGCCCGCGCCCTCAAGCTGCAGTGCACGGCCGAGGGCATCGAGGATACGTTCCAGCTGCGGGCCCTGCAGGAGCTCGGCTGCGACGCCTTCCAGGGCTACCTGCTCGGCCGTCCGCTGACGAACGAGGCGTTCAACGCCCTGCTCGCCGCGCCGGAGGCCGTGGGCGCCTGAGCGTCACGCCTTGGGCAGGCGGCCCATCAGATAGAACTCGTCGTTCGGCCGCATCGAGGTGAGGTTGGCCAGGCGGTTGCTCATGGCAAAGAAGGCGGTGATCGCGCCGATGTCCCAGATCGCCTCGTCGTCGAAACCGTGGGCCTTGAGGGTGTCGATGTCGGCGTCGCCCACCGACGCGGAATCCAGCGCCAGCTTCATGGCGAAATCGAGCATCGCGCGCTGGCGCGGGGTGATCTCGGCCTTGCGGTAGTTGGTGGCGAGCTGATCGGCGACGCGGGGGTTCTTGGCGCGGATGCGCAGAATCGCCCCGTGGGCCACCACGCAGTACAGGCACTCGTTGGCGCCCGAGGTGGCGACGACGATCATCTCGCGCTCGGCCTTGGTGAGGCCCTCGTCCTTCTCCATCAGCGCGTCGTGATAGGCGAAGAAGGCGCGGAACTCGGCCGGGCGGTGGGCCAGGGTGAGGAACACGTTGGGCACGAAGCCGGCCTTCTCCTGCACGCCGAGGATGCGCTCGCGCACGTCGTCGGGCAGGCTGGCGAGATCGGGGATGGGGTAGCGGCTGACGGGAAGCGTGGTCATGCAGGTCTCCTGATGTGGGTTGTTGTCACACCAGTGTACGACGCCCCGCCGGGCTGAAAACCCCGCCGGCTCAGATCGGCGGAAAGGTCAATCCGATTGACGGAATTTGCACTGCCCGCCTCAGAAACCCAGCCTGGCGGTGAGCATCGCGGTCCGCCCCAGCTGCGGCATCGTCCAGCGCGCGCCGGCAACGGTCGTGTCGCCGGCCGCGGGCTCGTTGAAGCGGATGTCGAACAGGTTGTACAGGCCGAGCGCCAGCTCCCACGCCGGGCCGGCCGGCAGGTAGCGCAGGTTGAGGTTGGCGATGGCGTAGTCGGGGACACGCCGCCCGCCGTCACCGGTGAGCCGGGTGCTGACGTACTGGCCCTCGAGGCCGGCGATGAAACCGCCGCCCAGTTCGGCGCCCAGATTGGCCTTGAGCATGTGGCGCGGCGCGTTCTCCGGACGGCCGCCGTCGCCCCGGGGCTGCTGGAAGGTGTAGCCGGTGCGCAGGCTGTAGCGGTCGAGCCAGCGCTGCTCGTACTCCAGCTCCAGCCCCTGCCCGGTGAGCGGCCCGCTGTTGCGCACCACGCCGGTGTCGGCGTCCGGGGCGATCAGGTCCTTCAGGCGGAACAGATAGGCCGAAGCCATCAGCCGGCCGTTGCCGATCCGTTTTTCCCATGCCGCCTCGACCGACTGCATGCGCTCGGAGCGGAGCACGGGGTTGCCGTAGATGTAGGTCGGGTTGGTGTAGAAGCGCTCGAACACCGTCGGATCGCGGAAGGCGCTGGCGTAGAGCAGCTTGAAGATGCCGGCGTTTGCGGTTTCGTGGACCAGCCCGACGCGGGGGCTCCAGTGACGGTTGCCGCCAAAGCGCTGGTCGAAGCGCATCCCGAGGGTGAGCAAGGTGGCCGGGCCCAGGTTGATCTCGTTCTGGGCATACAGGTTGAACAGGCGACTTTGCTCGCGGCTGTCGAGGCAAGGGCTTGTCGACAGGCCGTAGCAGCCGTAGCCCGGGTCGGCGTTCTTCTGGTCCTGGCGCAGGTTCTCGCGCAGCTCGGCGCCGACCGTCCAGCGCTGGCCGGCCAGCGCACGGCTGACCACCCGCCCCTCCATGCCCCACCACTCGCCCACCACGTCGTCCCGGTTGAGGACGTAATCGGGGGCTTCGGTGTAGGGAAACACGCCCCGGTAACGGTAGCGGCCGAAATACACCCGCTCGTGCACCGTGGTGTCACTGTCCAGCGCCTGCACGGCGCCGAGTTCGGCGAGGGTGAAGACGTCCTTCTCCCGGTGCGCCGGGTCGTTGAAATCGGTGGTGTAGCTGCCGGTGGGCACGATGCGGTCCCGCTCGGAGTGGGTGAGCGTGGCGCGCCAGTCGTTGCTGCGCAGCTGGGCGAACAGCCGCCCGCCGGTTTCGCCGCGCAGCCGATTGGCGCGGGTGTCGATGCCGGCCGCGCCCATCTCGGGAAAATCCATCCCCTGGCCCTGGGCGTTGAACCCGCTGGCCGACACCAGGTAGCCGATGCCACCATCGGTCTCGCCGCCGCGGGTCAGGCGGGCGCGACGATCCAGGCCACTGCCGAGCGACAGGGCCGCCTCGTTGCCGTTCAGGCTGTCGCCGCTGCGGGTGACCAGATTGACCACCCCGAACATCGAATCGCCGCCGTACACCGAAGCGCTGGGCCCGCGGATCACCTCGATGCGCTCGACGAGGTCGAGATCGAGGGGAAAGGCCGAATCCACCGGCACGCTGGCAAAGACGTTCTCGTTGACGCTCATCCCGTCGATGAGCACCTGGAAGCGCTGGCGGTAATCCCCCGGTGCCGACACGCCGCGCACGCCGGCGTACGAATAGGTGTGGTCGTCGGTGACGGTGAAGCCCTGCAGCGAGCGCAGCACGTCGGCCAGGGTGCGCCAGCCGAAGGTGCGGATGTCGGCGCGGGTGACGATGGTGATGGCCGACGGAGAGTGCTCGGCGTCCTCGGCGAACTTGGGCGTGGCCAGGATGCGCACCTCGGCGAGCTCTTCGAGGGACATGGCGATGCCGTCCAGCCGGGCGGCAGCCAGGGAAGGCAGCGGCGCCAGGGTGGCGGCGAGCAGCGCCGCGAGCACACGCAGGCGGGGCGGCGGGGCACGGCGGAGGCGAGGTATGGGCATCATGATGCGGATGCGCTCCGGAAAGGTCGGGCAATGTAGGTGGCGAAATCCGCCGCCGGCATCGGCCGGCCATACAGAAAGCCTTGAAGGATGTGGCAACCGAGGCGGCGCAGGTGGCCGGCCTGGGCGTCGGTCTCGACCCCTTCGGCCACGACCGCCAGCCCCAGCGCCCGGCCGAGCCCGACGATGGCGCTCACCAGCGCCTGGTTGCCGGGGTTGCTGTCCAGGTCGGTGACGAAGGAGCGATCGACCTTGATCTCGTCGATGGGGAAACGCTGGAGGTAGCCGAGGGACGAATAGCCGGTGCCGAAGTCGTCGAGGGATATCCCGATCTGGCGCTCGCGCAGGGCGTTGAGCACCTGCAGCGCGGCCACGTGGTCGTGCATCAGGGTGCCTTCGGTGATCTCGACGACCAGCAGGGACGCCGGAACGCCGGTGCGCGCAAGCACCTCGTCCATCAGCCGCACCACCCCGCCACCGTAGAAGCTGTGGGCCGACATGTTGATGCTGACCCGCCCCGGCGTGAGCCCCGCGGCCCGCCAGGCGGCGATCTGATCCACCGCCCGGGCCAGCAGCCAGTCGGTCATCGGTCGGATGAGGCCGCTCTGTTCGGCCAGCGGGATGAACTCGCCAGGGCTGACCATGCCGCGCTCCGGGTGCTGCCAGCGCAGCAGCACCTCGGCCCCGACCGGTGCCCCGGACAGGGCGTCCACCTTGGGCTGGAAATACAGTTGAAGCTGGTCTCCGTGCTCGATGGCCACGCGGAGCTGGCGCTCCAGCAAGTGGCGGGCAGCCAGCTCGGCCTCGTGGGCGGGATCGAAGAACACCACCCGGTTGCCACCCTCGACGGCGCCACGGATGGCGCTGCGCATGGCGCAGTGGATCAGCCCATGGACATCGCGGGCGTCGGCCGGGCTGCGGCTCACGCCGATGGCAGGGGCCAGACTGAAGGCCTCGCCCGGATCGTCGGCGGCCACTTCCAGCGGTGCGGCGATGGCCGCCAGCAGGGCCTCGGCAAAGCGCCCGAGGGTGGCCAGCGAATGCTCGCCCGGCAGGCTCAGGATGAAGTCAGCTTCGTCGTAGCGGCCCAAGCCGACGCCCGCCAGGGCTTCGGCCGGCAGCCCGGCCAGGGCCGCGGCGTCGGTCGCCAGAAAACGCCGCAAGTGCTCTACGAAGGCCCGCAGCGCCGCATCCGCGCGGGCCTGGCCAAACAGCAGGGCGAACTTACGCAGGCCCGTTAGATGGACGAAGAACAGGTTGAGGAGACCGGCCGCGCCATCCGGCCCGGCCATCTCGTCGGCCATCAGCTCGACCATCCGCGAGCGGTTCCGCAGCCCGGTGAGGGGATCGAACCACGCCAGCCGACGCACCTGGGCTTCCGCCTCGACGCGCTTGGTGATGTCCTGGGTGTAGCCGTGGGCGCCGGGCGGGGCGTCCGGGGGATTGGGGTAGCCGACCTCCTGGAGATGGGTGACGGCGCCGTCGGGCGCCACCAGCCGGTACTCGATCTCGTAGCCCGCGCCGCCCCGCAGCCCGGCCCGCGCCGCCTCGACGCGCGCCCGGTCCCCGGGATGCACGCGGGCCAGCAGGGCGCTGGCCGGACGCGGCGGCCGACCAATGCCCATCAGCACCCGGAACTGCTCGGCGCATTCGAGCAGGGCGCCGTTGCTGTCCAGCGTCCAGTCGCCCAGCCCAGCCAGCTTCTGGGTGTTGAGCAGGGTTTCGCGGCTCGCCATGAGCTGCTGGAAGGTCATCGCCGAACGCAGCAGGTGGCGCACCCGGTGCGGCAGCAGCGGCATGTTCAGCGGCTTGGTGATGAAGTCGGTGGCGCCGCTGAAATAGGCCTCGTCGATGGATTTCTGGTCGTCGAGCGCCGTGAGCATCACGATCGGCAGGTGTTCACAGCGGGGATCGGCGCGCAGCCGGCGGCAGGCTTCGTAGCCGCTCATGCCGGGCATCACCACGTCGAGAAGGATCAGGTCGGGACGGAAGTCATCGGCCAGCAGCGCAAAGGCCGCCTCGGCCGATTCGGCGGAGCGCACCGTGAAACCCTGGGCCTGCAGCACCTTGTCGGTGATGATGCGGGTCACCGGTTCGTCGTCCACCACCAGCACGCGCACTTCATTCATGGCGGGCCTCCCCTTCGTCCTGCAGGCGGGCAGCGACCGCGGCCCGGACTGGCTCGAAGGCCGCCACCAGCTCGGGGATGTGCCGGCGCATGGCGTCCCAGTCGTCCTCCCGCGCGGCCTGCTCGGCCACCCGGCACAGGGCCGAGAAGGCCTGGGCGCCGATGGCGGCGCTGGAGCTCTTCAGGTTGTGCAGGAGGCGGGTGACCAGCTGGCGGTCGAAGTCGTCGCCGATGCCCGCCAGGGTGTCGACATTCCGCCCGCCTTCGGTGAGATACGACGACAGCACCGCCGGCAGCACATCGGCCGCCCCTTCGCCGAGGGTGGCCCGCAGGATCTCGACATCGAACACCGGCAGCGCCGCCTCGGCGGTGTTGACAGGCGCCACCGGCGCGGCGACTTCTTCGGCCTGGGCTTGCGCCAGCCGCCCCGCCGGCATCGAGCGGGTGAAGGCGGCGCGCAGGGCGTCGAAGGTGACCGGTTTGGCGACGTAGTCGTCCATGCCCGCCTCGATGCACATCTCCCGGTCGCCGGCGAGCGCGTTGGCGGTGAGGGCGATAACCAGCTGGCGGGGGCGCCCTTCGGCGGCTTCGCGGCGGCGCAGCTCGCGGGTCGCGGTGAGCCCATCCATCACCGGCATCTGCATGTCCATCAGCACCACGTCGAACTGCTCCCGGGCGAGGATCGCCAGGGCCTCCTCGCCATTGCCGGCGAGGGTGCACGCGCAGCCGCAGTTGCGCAGCATCTCGTTGAGCACCAGCTGATTCACGGGGTTGTCCTCGACCATCAGCACCCGCAGCCCGGCGGGCAGGCCGCCCAGGTCGGGGCGCACCCGGACAAAGCCGGTATCCACCCCCAGCAGCCCGGCCAGGCCGCGCCACAGGGCGATGTCGGAGACCGGCTCATGCACCTCGGCGCCAACCCACGCCGGCACCGCCAGACGCACGTCTTCCGGGGTGGCGAAGCTGCGCACGAAGAGCACCGGCACGCCGGGCCCGACGAAATCGGGATGGGCGGCGGCCATGGCAAGGCACAGCGCCTCCTCGACGACCACCGCGTCCACCCGCCCGGCGGCCAGGGCGTCGAGGGCGGTGCTGCAGGCGCTGACGATGCTGGCGTCGATGCCGCCCATGGCCAGCGCGCCGGCCCAGCGGGCGCCCCGCTCCAGGTCAGCGCAGATCACCGTCACCCGCGTTCCGCGCAGCCCGCCGACCCAGGCCGGCAGGCGCCGCACCCGGTCGATGGGCAGCAGGGGCAGCGCCAGCTCGAAGGTGGACCCGACGCCCACTTCGCTGCGCACGCTCACCTGGCCGCCCATCAGCGCCACCAGGTCATGGACGATCGCCAGCCCGAGGCCCGAGCCGCCGTAGCGCCGGCTGGTGGAGTTGTCGGCCTGGCGGAAGGGGTCGAAGATCCGCCCGATGGCCTCGGCGTCGATGCCGATGCCGCTGTCGCACACCGCCAGGCGCACGCAGGGCGCCGGCTCCCCGGCGACCAGCGCGCACTGGATGCGCACCTCGCCGCGCTCGGTGAACTTGATGGCGTTGCTGATGAGGTTGTTGAGGATCTGGCGCATCCGGTGCGGATCGCCGCGGAACAGATCGGGCATCGCCGGGGCGATGTCGAGGGACAGCTCGAAGCCCTTCTTGCGGGCGGCCGGCGCAAACACCGCCGCGGTCTGCTCGATGGTCTCGCGCAGGTTGAAGGGCACGGCCTCGAGCTGCAGGCTGCCGGCCTCCATCCGCGAAAAGTCGAGGATGTCGTTGAGCAGATGGAGCAGGGTCGTGGCCGACGAGCGCTGGTTGGCGAGGAGATCCCGCTGACGGGCATCCAGCGTGCTGGCGTCGAGAAGCTCGGCGATGCCGATGATGCCGTTCATCGGGGTGCGGATCTCGTGGCTCATGTTGGCCAGGAACTGGCTCTTGGCCCGGTTGGCGCTCTCGGCCGCGTCCTTCGCCAGGCGCAGTTCGGCGGTGCGGGTGTGGACGGTCTCTTCGAGGCGCTCCCGGTGGGCGGCGAGCTCCCGGTCGCGGCTGGCCAGCTCGCCGAGCATGGTGTTGAAGGCGTCGGCCAGCTCGCCGATCTCGTCGCCGGTGGTGCGGGTGGCGCGCAGGGCAAAGTCGCGGGATTCGGACACCTGCCGGGCGGTCTCGGTGAGGGCGGTGATGGCACCGCTCATGGAGCGCTGGAGGCGCATCGCCACCGCCGTGGCCAGGACGAAGGCCAGCGCCAGCGCCACCCCGAAAAGCAGGAACTACAGCGCGACCGTGGCCCACAGGTTGTCGAGCCGGCTGACCACCGCCAGCGATCCGATCAACTCGCCGCCGCTGTACATCGGCACCATCACCGACAGGGTGACCCAGTCGAAGTGGGTGGTGAAATGCTCGGCGAGGCGGGTCGTCGGCGGCGGCAGGGGCGCCTGCCAGCCCTTCGCCGTGTAGGTGTGGCTGAAGCCGCCGCCCTTCTGGACGAGGTGCGCCGCGACGATGTCGGGATCGCTTTCGAAGGCCCGGAAGAGGTTGGTGGCGCCGCCGGCGTCCTGAAAGTCGAGCACCGCCGAGGCGTTGAAGGCCACCACGTCGGCCACCGCGCGCAGCTTGGCCACCCGCGCCGCGTAGTTCTCGCGCAGCTCGCCGGCCCCGACGATCACGAACACGAATGCGAGCCCGACCGCCACCGCGATGGCCACGATCAGCGTCAGCTTGCGGCGGATCGGGAGCGCGGCGATGCGGGCGTCGAGGGCGGGGCCGAAGCGGCTCATCGATGGCCTCCGACAACGTCCCGCGCGAGCCGCAGCATCTGCGGGCTGACCTTCAGCCCGGCCCGCTGCAGCACGGACAGATTCACGTCGAACACCAGCCGGTTATCCACCCGCACCAGGGCCACGCCGCCGCCCTGCTCGACAAAACGGGTGTTCTCGCCGACGGTGAGCACCGGCTGCCGGCCCAGGTTGCGGATCGCGCCGGCAAAGCGCTCTTCGTCGCCGTCCGGCACGAACACCTCCTGGCAGTCGGCCAGCTGTTCGGGCTGGCTCACCCGGCGGATGCGGATCTCCCGCCCCTGGATCAGCCGCCCTTCGTAGGACGCCAGCGGCCCGGCCAGGCTGTCACGGCCGAGCACACAGATGTTGGCCCCCGTGATGGCGGCGGGCCATTCGACGTATTTCAGGAAATTGACCAGATACGCGGCCCGGAGCTGGGCCTCGGACGCCGTCTCGGCCGCGGCGCCCCCCGGAAAGCAGGCCGCCAGCAACAGCAGGCCCGCAAGCGCAAGCCGGCTCAGGCGCGGAACCCGGCGCGGCGGCGTGGAGAAGGAAGAGGCCCCCACCGCAACGACGCCCGGAAGCTTGAGCCCCGGCGTCATCGGTCAGGCCGAAAAATGCGCGCAAATCATGACGGAGATAACGGCCGGACGGGTCGATTCTTGACCCCGCCCGGCCCTCCGTCAGTGCTCAGCCCTTGCCCGGCAGGCCCACCAGCACGGCACGGAAATCATTGACGTTGGTGAGCGTCGGGCCGGTGACGAGGGCGTCGCCCAGCGCCCCGAAGAAGCCGTGGCCGTCGTTGGCGTCGAGGCTGTCGCGAGGGCGGATGCCCAGCGCCCAGGCGCGGGCGAGGGTGTCCGGGGTGACGAAGGCGCCGGCGATGTCCTCCAGGCCGTCCACGCCGTCGGTGTCACCGGCCACCGCGAAGATGTCCGGCGCCCCGTCGAGGGCCAGGGCGAGGCCGAGCAGGAACTCCACGTTGCGCCCGCCGCGCCCGGCACCGCGCACGGTGACGGTCGTCTCGCCGCCCGACAGCAGCACGCAGGGCGCGCCGGCCGGCTGGCCGTGGCGCTTTGCCTGGAGGGCAATGGCGGCGATCACCTTGGCCACGTCGCGGGCCTCGCCCTCGATGCTGTCGCCGAGGATCACCGGCGTGACGCCGGCCTTGCGAGCCACCTCGGCGGCGGCCTCGAGGGCCATCTGCGGGGTGGCGATGAGGTGGGTCTCGACCCGGGCGAGGCGCGGGTCATCGGGCTTCACCGTCTCGCCCTCGCCGGTCTCGAGCAGCCAGCGGGCGCCCTTGGGCAGCTCGATGGCGTAGCGGCGGACGATGTCGAGGGCGTCGGCGCAGGTGGTGGGGTCGCCCACCGTGGGGCCGGAGGCGATGTCCACCGGGTTGTCGCCGGGCACGTCGGAGATCAGCAGATTGACCACCCGCGCCGGATGGAAGGCCGCCGCCAGCCGGCCGCCCTTGACCGCCGACAGGTGGCGACGCACGCAGTTGATCTCGGAGATGGTCGCGCCGCTTTTGAGCAGCGCCCGGGAGATGGCCTGCTTGTCCTGCAGCATCATGTTGTCGCCGGGCAGCGGCAGCAGGGCCGAGCCGCCGCCGGAGATCAGGCAGATCACCAGATCGTCGGCGGTCACCTGGCGGCCCATGTCAAGCATGCGGCCCGCCGCGGCGCGGCCGGCGCCGTCGGGCACCGGGTGGGCGGCCTGGACGATCTGGATGCGCTCGCAGGGCACGGCGTGGCCGTAGCGGGTGACGACGAGGCCGGTGAGCTCGCCCGGCCAGTGGCGTTCGAGCACCCGGGCCATCTCGGCCGAGGCCTTGCCGGCGCCGATCACGATGGTGCGGCCCTTCTTGGGCGGTTTGGGCAGGAAGCGGGGCAGGCAATGCTCGGGCTGGGCGGCATTGACGGCTGCGGTGAACATCCGCGTCAGCAGGTCGCGGGGGGAAATCGACATCGGTTGTCTCCGGGGCGGGTCAGGCGCCGTCCGGCCAAGGGCGGCCGTGGCGTTTGCAGAAGTCCTGGATCAGCCAGAACGACAGGGTTGAACTGAAGCGGAAGGTCTTGGGCAACCGATCCACATGAAAGAAGGCGGCGTCCTCGATCTCGCGCGGGTCGCAGACGATCTCGCCGCCGGCCCACTGGGCCTGGAAACCGAGCATCAGCGAATGGGGAAACGGCCACGGCTGGCTCGCGAAGTAACGCACGTCGCGGATTGCCAGGGCGGTCTCCTCGAAGATCTCCCGATGCACGGCCTGCTCGGCGCTCTCGCCGGCATCCACGAAACCGGCCAGCACGCTGTAGACGCCCGGCGGGAAGTGATGGGAGCGCCCGAGGAGGATCTCCTCGCCGCGCTCGACGGCCATGATCACCACCGGCGAGACGCGCGGAAAGTGCTCGCGCCCGCAGGCATCGTTGCTGCAGTGGCGCACGATCCCCGCGCCGCGGTGCTCGGTGGGCGCGCCGCAGCTGCCGCAGAAGCGGTGGGTGCGATCCCATTCGAGCACCTCCAGCGCCCGCGACAAGGGCGTGCGGGCCGGGAGCGGCAGGCTGTCGTAGAGGCGCTTCGGGTCGCCGAAGAAGCCGCCGAAGGGCGCATCCAGCGGCAGCTCGACGGCAAAGCAGGGCATGCCGTCGAACTCGCCCACCTGCAGCGCCGGCAGCGGATCGAGCCCGAGCAGCGGGTTGGGGCCGCAGGGCACGCCGCCCGTCTCGTCGAGGAGGACTTCCCGGCCGCGCTGGACGAACCACCAGCCTCGGGCGTCGGCGAGTTGATCGGTATCGGAAAGAGGCGAATTCATCGGCAGATGGGCTTCGGGTGGTCGGGGGATATCAGGATTGTAGGCAAAGCGCGCGCCGCCGGGGGCGCGCATCGCACCGCAGCACGGCACGAAAGTACCCATTATGCATCACCCGGCGGCATTACCTTCGATATATTTCGAAAGGCATAGGGGGTAGCGCCGTGATTTCACCCGGCGAAAGGACGTGGCGGCGCCTCCGGCGAGCCGGAAGAACATCGGGCAGAAAAACAACGGTCAGCGGCCGGATGACGCCCGGCGCGGGCGATGGGGACGCGCGCCGACGCCCCGGATCAGCCTCGGCCAGCCCGGGATCTGCGCTGCAAAGCGCGACGTGTGTTCAGCCGTCGGCGGGGGCGCTGCGGTCGGCGGCAGGCGCTGGCGGGCGCTGGGGCATGAAGAGGATCTGCCGCTGGGCGGGCCCCAGCAGCTGGGCGAGGGTCACCTTGTCCAGCGACGCGAAGAAGGCCTCCAGCGCGTCGTCGAGCACGCCGCGCAGCTTGCAACTCGAGGTGAGCAGGCAGCGGCTGGTGTCGGTGAAGCATTCCACCAGCGACAGGTCGGTCTCCATCTTGCGCACCACGTCGCCAATGCCGATGCCCGCTGGCGGCCGGGCCAGGCGCAGGCCGCCGCCCTTGCCGCGGATGCCCTCCACAAAGCCATTGCGGATCAGCTGATTGACCACCTTCATCAGGTGACTGCGCGAGATGTCGAAACGCGCCGAGATTTCCTGGATCGTCGGTAGGCGCTCTTCGTTGGAGGCCAGGTAGATCAGGACGCGCAGGGCGTAGTCCGTGTGCAGGGTGATGTGCATGGTCGGCGGTCGCGATCCGGGGACGTGGGGTGATTGACCCTTTGATTATAGTGGATTTCCGTAAAGATTCATTTTCGTTGACTCTTTAAAAGATGCATTCTAAAGTCCACTTCAAACAACCCCAACGGAGAGCCGCCATGATCGAGAAGAAGGACACCCCGCCCGAACACCCCGTGGTCGAGCAGGCCTGCGCCGTGATGCGGCGGGCCTACGAGCTGGGCTGGATCAGCACCCGCGACGGCAACGTGTCGGTGGCGATGACCGACCGCCGCGGCTTTCTGGTGTCGGCCAGCGGCGTGATCAAGCACGCGCTGGTGCCCACCCAGTTCGTGTTCGTGCCCGCCGGCGAGACGCCCGCGCCGGACGCCTGGCCGCGGCCGTCGGGCGAACTGGAGCTCCACCGCCGCCTGCAGGCGCTGTTCGGCAGCCGCAACCTCACGGTGCTCCACCTGCACCCGACCCACATCGTCGCGGCGCTCTACGCGGGGCACCGGCTGGCCGAGCTTTCGGCGGACTTCCCGGAGGTCACCCGCTACACCCGGGTCGGGCCCGACGTGCCGGCCCTGCCCGCCACCAGCGAGGAACTTGCCGAAGCCTGCGAGGCCGCGTTCAAGCCGGCCCTCGGCCCGGCGCCCCACATCGTCGGGCTGGACCGCCACGGCGTGGTGGCCGTCGGCAAGACGCCCTGGGAAGCCTTTGAACACGTGGAGCGGCTGGAGCACATCTGCCGCATCGCCCTCACCGCCGGCCAGCCGGCCACCGCCACCCAAGGAGCCCACCATGCACAAGCCCGCCCCTGACCCGCGCCGGGTGCTCACCACCGGCCGGGCGATGATGGTCGTCGCCGGCCTGGGGATGATCGCCTCGACCGCCATCGCCTACCCGCTGGCCGACCGCTTCAGCATGGGCATCCAGATTGCCGGACACCTGGCGCTGCCCGTGTCGGCGGCCTTCTTCAAGCTCGGCTACGTGGCGATCCTGGCCGCCCAGCCCACCTAACGCGCGTTGCGCGCCGCCTGGTGGAAGGCATCGAGCAGCGGGGCGCAGTCGAGCAGGCGTGTCGCGCCGGCGGCGTGGAACTCGGGGTGCCACTGCACCCCGACCACGAAGCGGTGGCCGGTGTGCCTGATCGCCTCGATCATCCCGTCCTCGGGGGCCGTGGCCTCGACGACCAGATCGCGGCCCAGGGCACGGACGCACTGGTGGTGGATGGACACCACCTCCCCGCCACCCGGCGATCCGAACCACCGGGCGAACTGCCCGCCCTCGGTGAAGACCACTCCGTGACTGTGCATGTCATAGGCGTCGGCCTGATGCATGACGCCGGCGCCGAACTGGGTCGGGATGTCCTGGTGAAGCGAGCCCCCGAAGGCGACGTTGATCAGCTGCATGCCCCGGCAGATCCCCAGTACCGGCTTGCCCGCCTCGACAAACTCGTGCAGCAACTCCATCTCGTAGGCGTCCCGCACCCGGTCACCGGCCCAATCCGCCCGGAGAGGCTGCTCGCCGTAGGCTTCGGGGCTGACGTCAGCCCCGCCCTGGAGGACGAGCCCGTCGAGAAAATCCGCGTAATCCCGCAGACGGATGTCGCTGCGGTGGATCGGCCCGTCCTTGAGGATGGACGGCACCATCAGGACCAGCACGTTGCGGGACATCACCCAGTGGGCGATGGATTGCTCCAGCACCTGCAGCGTCTTCGACTGGAGACCGGTCGCGCCGTCCTGGGGATGGAACAGCCTCGCTGACAGGCCAATCCTGATTGTGGCATTGCGGGCCATGATGCCTCCTCCCGGGGCACGAGCCCCTGTTTCGTCAAAGATCGGACAGCGGACGCTCCGCAGACTGCTCATCCCGATCGGTGAGATTGGCCACCACCTGGGCGAGGTTCTGGTGCAACTGAGCCAGCACCTCGGACGGCAACCCCTGCAGCGCCTGGGGCAGCACGCCCTCGAACGGCCCGGGAGCCAGGGCCAGCACCCGGGCGGCCTCGTCCTGCAGATGCAGGCCGACGCGGCGCTGGTCATCCGGCTTGCGCACCTTGCTCACCAGCCCCTTGGCGATGAGCTTCTCGACCAGCTGGCTGCAGGTGGATTGGTGGATCGACAGCCGGCTGGCCAGCTCAGACACCCCGCAGCCAGGCGTTCGCGCAATCTCGTGGATCAGCCACAGCTGCGACCCGGACACCCCGCATCGCTGCTCGACATCCCGGAAGTGCTGGCGCACCGACCCGTAGATCACCCGGAACTGCTTGAGCACCACCAGGGGCATGGTGTCCATGGGCAGGTCATCGGCTGCGTCGGGCAAGCGCGGATTCGTGTTTGCAGAATTCATTGTCGTCAATTATATTTGTACCAATATAAATTTCAAGCCGTGTCTCGATGTTGCAGGCTTTCGCCCCAGACATCACGCCCGCACCTGCCGGGCGA
This sequence comes from uncultured Zoogloea sp., assembly GCF_937894855.1. NCBI lineage: Bacteria > Pseudomonadati > Pseudomonadota > Betaproteobacteria > Rhodocyclales > Zoogloeaceae > Zoogloea > uncultured Zoogloea sp. The sequence continues at coordinate 30,578 of NZ_CALAYQ010000025.1, read as the reverse complement.
AGGCAGACCGGGCCGGTTTTCCCCCACCCGGACCAAGCACCCGCCGCGTTCATGCCGACTCAGCTCTACGCCTTCGAAGCCTCTCCCTTGCTGCTGTTCGGCCTGCTCCTCCTGGGCGGGCTGGCCAGCGGCGAGATCAGCCGTCGCGCCTTCGGGCTCCCGCGCACGACCGGCTTCGTGCTGTTCGGGGTCCTGATCGGTAACAGCGGGCTGCGCTGGATCGACCCCTACATTCTCGACGCCGCGCAGTTTTTCATCTACCCGGGGATCGGCCTGATCCTGTTCGAACTGGGCCACCACTTCCCGCTCACGGGGCGCCGCATCGACCGCCGTCTCGTACTGCTCAGCCTGGCGGAGACCAGCACAGTCTTCGCAACGATCACGACTCTCATGTACCTGCTCGGTTTCGGGCTTGCCGGCGGGCTGTTCGCCGCCGCCATCGCCGCATCCACTTCGCCGGCGATCACCATCGCCACCACCCGCGACTCCGGCGCTGACGGGCCGTTCACCCGACGCCTGTTCGGCCTCGTGGCCCTGAACGGCTGCGTGGCCTTTGCCGCCGTCAGCGTGATCCTGCCGATGCTCGCTGCCAGTGGCACCACCGAGCTGACGCCCGGCTACGCCACTGCGGCCGGCCACGTGCTGCTGTCCGTGCTGCTGGGCGCCGGACTGGCCCTCACGGCCTGCGCGGCCGCCCGCCGGCTGGGCCCCCAGGTGGAGCACCAGCACCTCATGCTGCTGGGCCTCATCGTGGTCGGCACCGGGCTGCCCCTGACCCTGGAGATGTCGCCCCTGCTCACGCTGCTCACCTTCGGGATCGGCACCCGCATAGCCGACCGGCACAAGGCCGTGCTGGCCATCCGCATCTCGTCGGATGCCCGGGTCTTTCTGGTGGTGACCTTCGTGCTGGCCGGTGCCGCGCTGGAGATCGGCCTGCTCGCAGAATACGCAGCCACCGCCACGGCCTACGCACTGACGCGCTTCGGCGCCCGCTGGGCGGCCCTCCACCTGATGGGACGCCGACTGGGCATCACCGCCAGGGAATCACGCTTCACCGCCATCGGGCTGCTGCCCATGTCCAGTGTGGCCCTGGTCCTGCTCGGCGACGCCGGCCCCCTCGAAGGCGGCGTCGGCCCTGCACTCTCGGGTACCCTCATGGGCGCCATCGTGCTGATGCAGCTGATCGGCCCGCTGTGCACCCAGGCCGCGCTCATCGCTGCCGGCGAGGCACGCCTCGGTGGCATTCCCGCGGCCCGGCACCCGGCCGACGGAGCCCCATCACGATGAGCACCGGACTGCGCCAGGGCTGGGAAGCCCTCCAGGACAGCCTGATCTTCCTGCCCCCCTTCCCCGACCAGCTCGACCCGCTGGTCCTGTTCTCGCTGCTCCTCGTCGGCGGCCTGATCGTCGGCGAGACGCTGTTCCGGACGCTCGGCCTGTCGCGCATCGTCGGCTACGTGCTGGCCGGCGCCATCAGCGGCCCCGGCGCCCTGGGCTGGCTCGACCGGGAGACCATCGCGCTCGCCAAACCGCTGGCCGACACCGCCCTGGGCCTGCTGCTGATGGAGACGGGACGCCACCTCGACCTGCGCTGGCTGAGCGCCAACCGCGGGCTGCTGGTGAGCGCGGCGGCCGAATCCGCGCTGGCATTCCTCACCATCTTCATCTTCGCGCTGCTGGCCGTCGGCCTCTCCCCCGGCTGGAGCGCGGCGACGGCCGCCATCACCATGGCCTCGGCCCCGGCGGTCGTGCTGCTCACCGCCGAGGAGAACCGCGCCCAGGGGCAGGTCACCCAGCGCACCCTGCTGCTCACGGCGATCAGCTGCGCCCTCTCCTTCGTGGTCTTCGCGGTGGTGCTCGGCCTGCTCCACGCAGAGCAGGCCGGCGACTGGCTCAACGCCATCGCCCACCCCCTGTGGGTGGTGGGCGGCGGCATCCTGATCGGCCTGCTCTGCGCCCGCCTGGCGCTGATCATCGCCGGCCGCCAGGCGCGCGGGTCAGTGGCTCGGGTGTTCGTCCTCGTGTCGACCGCCCTGATGGCCATCGGCATGGCGCGCATGCTCGCCGTGCCGGTTTTCCTGACCCTCTTCATGATGGGCGCCGCGCTCAACCTGGCGGACCGGGACAGGACCCTCGCCTACACCGGCCTGCCCCAAGGCCACTGGATTCTCGCCATCCTCCTGTTCGTGGTCACCGGCGCGATGCTGCCCCTGGGCGAGCTGGACTGGACCACCGGCGTCCAGGCGCTGGGCCTGATCCTGATGCGCGGCCTCGCCAAGTTCATCGGCGTGGTGAGCACCGGCCGCCACGACCTGCCTCTCGACAAACGTCGGCTGGTGGGCATCGGCATCCAGCCGCTGTCGGCGACGGCCATCTTCATGGCCGCCGAGCTCGCCGCCCTGTACCCCGAGGTCAGCAGCCAGCCGCTGCTGCTCCCCCTGATCGCCGCCGCCATGATGGAGTTCGTCGGGCCCCAGCTATGCAAGCGGGCCCTCCAGCGCGCCGGCGAAACCGAACCCACCCGCCCGGAGCCTGCCCGATGAGCGACCTCTCGCAGCTCTCCTTTTCGTCCAGCCGTCCCCTGACCCTGGGCGTCGAACTCGAACTCCAGCTGGTCTCCCTGCGCGACTACGACCTCACCCGCGCCGCCACCGACCTGCTCGCCGGCCTGCGGTACGACGACCGCTTCGGCGAGGTGAAGCTCGAGATCACCGAAAGCATGATCGAGGTGAACTCCCGCCCCCGCCTCGACGCCACCGCCATCGCGGCCGACCTGGACGGCCTGCGCGACGTGCTCGTCACCCACTGCCGGCTGAACAACATCGCCGTGTGCGGCGGCGGCACCCATCCCTTCCACCGCTGGCCCGAGCGCCGGATCAGCCCGGGCGAACGCTTCGCGTTCCTGAACAACCGCTACGGCTATCTGAGCAAACAGTTCACGGTGTTCGGGCAGCACATCCACATCGGCGTCACCAGCGGCGACGACGCGATCTGGCTCACCCACGCCCTCAACCAGTACGTACCCCACTTCGTCGCCCTGTCCGCCTCCTCGCCCTTCATCGACGCCACCGACACCGGTTTCGACTCGGCCCGGCTCAACGCCGTGTCGGCCTTTCCGCTGTCCGGCCAGTCGCCGGACGTGGCCGACTGGGCCGCCTTCCTCGACCACATGGCCCTGCTCCAGGCCTGCGGCGTGGCCGAGAGCATCAAGGACCTGTACTGGGACGTGCGCCCCAAACCCGAATACGGCACCGTCGAGCTGCGCATCTGCGACACCCCGCTGACCATCGACCGGGCCGTCGAGCTGGCCGCCTTCGCCCAGTGTCTGGCCCGCAACCTGCTGCGCACGCGTCCGCCCATCGCCCCCGCCAGCCAGGCCCTGGTCGCCCGCTACAACAAGTTCCAGGCCAGCCGCTACGGCTTCGGCGCCACCCTGGCCGACCCCATCCGGCGCCGCCGCGTGCCTATTGGCGACGCCCTGCGCGAGCTGATCGACAGCCTCACCGCCGACGCCGACGACCTGGGCTGCCGGAAGCAGCTCGAGCAACTGCGCGCCCTCGTCATCAGCGAGCGCAACGACAGCGCATGGCTGCGCGAAATCGCCAGGAACACCGGCAATCTGAACGACCTGACCCGGATGGCAGCCGAGCGCTTCGCCAGCCCGTCCTCCTATCGTCCTAACGTCTAGGGGATCACCGTGCGCCGCACGTATCTCATCCTCGCAGCCAGCCTGATCCCGGCAACGGTGCTCGCCGACGCTGCATGCACCCAAGCCCTCCACACCCCGCCAGCGGGGCTCGCCGGCAGCGCGGTCAATGGGAGCAACTGGCTCGACCCCGGCACCCTCCGCTACGGGCTGGGCCAGGCACCGCGCTTCATGCGCGGGATCGCCCTGACGCCCCCCGCGGGCGCTCCGGCGCGCACGCCAGCCCGACAACCCATCGACCCCGACCGGCGCACCGCCACCGACCCCGCCGACGGCGCCCAGCGCAGCTTGCGCCACCTGCTGGAGAACCGCATCGACGCCGACGGCGTGCTGATGCTCCAGCACGGCCAGGTGCTGCTCGACTACCGCCGCAGCGGCTTCGATCCAGCCCGCCCCCAGCTCCTCCTCGAAGCCACCCGCCCGCTGCTGGTCACGATGCTCGCCAAGGCCAGCGCCGAAGGGCGCTTCGCCCGCGGCAAGGCGATTCCCCGCCTGATACCGGAACTGGCGCCCAGCCGCGAGCTGGCCAAGCTCTCCATGCAACGACTGCTCGACGGGCGCACCGGGCTCCAGTGGTCCGACGCCGAGTTCCGCCAATGGCAGAAGGAAGGCGGCTGGATGCCTGCCGGCAGCGTTGGCGGCGTGCGGCCGTGGCTCGTTCGACGCAGCGCGTGGCCCCGGGTGTCCGGCGACCCCGGCAGCGACATGCGCGGCCCCGAAGGCGCCCTCCTGCTCTGGGCCACCGAGAAAGCCTGGAAGAAACCCGCCCCCGACGTCCTCTGCGAGCTGCTCGCGATCAGCCGCGCCCGCAATCCCGCCTTCTGGGCAACCGACCCCGCCGGCACCCCCCTGGCCGACGGCCTCGCCCTCAGCCTTGAAGACTTCGCGGCCGTTGGCCAGAGCCTGCTCGACGCACGCACCCCGTCGGGGCGCCGGACCATTGCCCCACGCTGGTTCGCCGACACCCTGGCCAGCCCGGGCAACCCGGCACAGCCCACGCCCGATGCAATCCGCGCCCTCGGCCCCGACACCACCTGGCAATACCGTTTCGCCCACCCGGGCAAGGGCCACCGCGCCGCCATCATCGGCGCCTACGGCAGCAGCCTCTACGTGGATTTCGATCACGGAACCGTCGTCGCGGTCTTCGCGTCCCATGCCCAGCGCCACTCGCCCATGCTGATGGCCAGCCTGCGCAGCCTGTGGGATGCCGCCATCCGCACCAAGGAGTGACGATGTCCGATCAGCAACGCTTCAGATCCGGGCTGGCCTGGCTGACCCTGACCCTGACCCTGACCCTGCTGCTGCCCGCCCACGGGCTGGCCCGGGCCGAACCCGCTCCACCCGCAACCATCGAAGCGCAGGCCGACGACGCCGCCCCCGCCGGCCGGCTCGACCGCTTCAGCCGCGAAGCCGCCCTCGATCTCACCATTGATTCGGAACAGGCTCCCGACGGCACCTCGACCACCCGCGTGGTGATCGACACCCGGGCAGCTTTCGACACCAGGCAGGACCGCCTGCGCCCCGACTACGCCCGCTTCCTGTCCCGCGTCGGCATCATGCTGCAACGGCATCGCGGCACCGTGGTGAAGGTGACCGGCTTCGCCCGGCACACCAGGGCCGACTACAACCCGGTCCTGCTCGGCCGGCGTGTGCGCGCCATCCAGGTCTTCCTTGCAGAAAACGGCGCGCCCATCGACCAGATCAAGGCCCAGGTAAGAGGCGTGGACGACTACGACGGCCCCGCGGGCGCCGCTGACCGTGCCGCCACCGGAACAATCATCATCCTTGACTTCAGCCACGGCTGACCGCCACGGACGCCCCCCCACCGGGCTTTCAGCCTTGCCCGGCGCGGCCGTGCCGCCGCCACGCCACGTGATCTGCCCCAAGGCCTCTCGGCTCCGCTGACCCCTGCCTCACTTTGTAGTAGCCTTGGCCCCTTTTTTGCAGTTGGGCATTGCCCGCCGGCATGACACAAGGCCTGTCCCGTACGCACTCCCATAGCGCCCGGCTGATCCGCGTGCTCGCCGACCTGGCCGTGGCGGAAGCCCCGGAATCCCGGCAGAGCTTTGCCGACCGGCTCGGCCTGTGGCTGGATTTCACCGACGCGATTGCGCTGTTTGCGGTGATCAACAGCGCCGCGGGCAGCGAACCGGCACGTGTGGCACCGGCACCGTCGACCGCCGGGCAGGCCCTGCGCGACGACTTCACCCGCGTACGCACCGGGCTGGAAGAATCCATCGCCCTCGACGGCCTCACCACGCCCGGCAAAGCGCGGGTCAAGCTGCCCCGGCCGGACTGGCACCCGTCGATTGAAGGCGCGGCGGATTTCCTGCCCTACCAGCGCTACTACCTCGCCCACCAGCGCGACATGGGCGCCGCCATCACGCCGCTGCGGGCCAGCGCCCGGGCCGCGCTGGCCGCCTTGTCGCCGGCCCATAAGCAGCTGGCCCAGGTGGATGGGGTGATGGAACAGGCCCTCGGCCCCCGCGAGCGCAACCTGCTGACCAGCGTGCCGGTGGCGCTGGCGAAGCATTTCGAGCGCCTCCACCAGGCGCACCGGGCGGCCCGCGCCGAAGCCGGCGAGGCCGACAGCCCGGACCAATGGCTGCAGCCCGGCGGCTGGCTGGCCACTTTCTGCAAGGACATGAAGACCATACTGCAGGCGGAGCTGGACCTTCGCCTGCAACCGGTCGCGGGGCTCCTGGAAGCCCTTGGCAACGAGGTGACAAAGTAAGCATGAACAAGAAGATTTGCTGGACGGCCTTCTTCATCGGCCTGTTTGCGGTGGGCTGGGTGGGTGTCGGCTATATCGGCGGCAGCCCGCTGGCCCTCGCGATGACGGTCATCATCGGCCTGGTGTACATGGCCGGCGCGGCCGAGCTGCGTCGTTTTTCGGCCGCCACCGACAGCCTCGCCAAAGCCCTCGCGGCCATCCCGGACAACCTGCCCAGCCTCGACAACTGGCTGGCCGGCGTCGATCCGTCGCTGCAGAACGCCGTGCGCCTGCGCATCGAAGGCGAGCGCGTCGGCCTGCCCGGCCCGAGCATGACGCCTTATCTGGTAGGCATGCTGGTGCTGCTGGGCATGCTCGGCACTTTCCTGGGCATGGTCGTCACCCTCAACGGCGCGGTGATCGCGCTGGAGAGCACCACCGACCTGCACACCATCCGCGCCGCCCTGGCCGCCCCGGTGAAGGGCCTGGGCGTGGCCTTTGGCACCTCGGTGGCGGGCGTGGCGGCGTCCACCCTGCTGGGCCTGATCTCGGCGCTCCTGCGGCGCGACCGGCTGGCCGTCGGGCGGCTGCTCGACGCCCGCATCGCCACCGTGCTGCGCGGCTTCTCCCTCGCCCACCAGCGCGAGGAAACCTACCGCGCCCTGCAGGGCCAGGCCCAGGCCCTGCCCGAGATGGTGAGCACCCTGCAGACGATGATGACCCAGCTGGAACGCCACAACCAGCAGCTCTCCGAGCAGCTCCTCGCCAACCAGCACAGCCACTACCAGGAAGCCACGCGCATCTACACCGGCCTCGCCACGTCGGTGGATCAATCCCTGCGCGACAGCCTCACCGAAAGCGCCCGCATCGCCGGCGCCACCATCCAGCCGGTGGTCGAAGCCACCATGAGCGGCATCGCCCGCGAGACCAGCGCCCTCCACGCCCGCGTGGGCGACACCGTGCAGGCCCAACTCGACGGCCTCGCCGAGCGTTTCGGCCACAGCGTTGCCACCGTCACCGAGGGCTGGACCACCGCCCTCGCCCGCCAAGAAGCCGGCAACGACCGCCTGCACCAGCAGCTCGAGACGTCCCTCCAGGCCTTCGCCAACACCTTCGACACCCGCGCCACCGCGCTGGTGGCGAGCGTCGGCGACACCCACACCCGCATCGCCGATACGGTTCAGACGCAACTCGACGCCCTCGCCGAACGCTTCGGCCACAGCGTCGGCACCGTCACCGACGGCTGGACCACCGCCCTCGCCCGCCACGAAAGCGGCAACGAGCGCCTCCACCAGCAACTGCAGACTTCCCTCCAGGCCTTCGCCGACACTTTCGACGCCCGCGCCACCGCGCTGGTGACGAACGTCGGCGACACCCACACCCGCATCGCCGACACGGTGCAGACCCAGCTCGACGGCCTCGCCGAACGCCTGGGCAGCAGCGTCGCCACCGTCACCGAAGGCTGGACCACCGCCCTCGCCCGCCACGAAGCCGGCAACGCACAGCTCCACCAGCAACTGCAGACCGCCCTCCAGACCTACACCGACACCTTCGACACCCGCTCCGCAGCGCTGCTGGCGAGCGTCGGCGCGACCCACACCGCCCTGCAGGCCGAGCTGGCCACGGCCCTCGCCGCCGCCCGCAGCGACACCCAGGCGCTGCACGCGCAGCTCGCCGGCAGCGTCGCGGCCCAGCTGGAGGGCCTCTCGACCCGCTTCAGCAGCGCGGTGGGCTCGGTGGCCGACACCTGGGCCGCCGCCCTCGCCGCCCACGAGCGCAGCACCGACACCCTCACCCGCGAGACCCGCGACGCGCTGGCGGCCTTCGCCACGCGCTTCGAGGCCGGCGCCGCCGCGCTCCTCGCCACCCTCAAGGATTCCCACGCCACGCTGCAGGGCGAGCTCGCCGCCGCCGACACCCAGCGCCTGGCCGCCATGACCGCCTCGGTGGAAGCCCTCGCCGCCACCCTCAAGGCCGAATGGCAGAGCGTGGGCGAACGCACCCTGGCCCAGCAGGAACAGATCTGCCTGACCCTCGGCGACACGGCCCGCGCCATGAGCGCCGACGCCCGCGCCCAGGCCAGCCAGACCATCGGCGAAGTCACCCGCCTGATGGAGACCGCCGCCGAAGCGCCCCGCGCCGCCGCCGCGGTCATCCAGCAGCTGCGCCAGGAGCTCTCCGCCAGCATGGCCCGGGACAACACCCTGCTCGAAGAGCGCAGCCGCATCATGGAAACCCTGGCCACGCTGCTCGACGCCATCAACCACGCCTCCACCGAACAGCGCGGCGCCATCGACGCCCTGGTGGCCTCCTCCGCCAGCCTGCTGGAAGGCATCGGCAAGCGCTTCGAAGCGCAGGTGGACAGCGAATCCGCGAAGATCGCCGAAGCCACCACCCTTCTTGCCAGCGGCGCCGTCGAGGTGGCCAGCCTGGGCGAAGCCTTCGGGCTGGCGGTGGAGCTGTTCAGCGAATCCAGCGACAAGCTGATGGAAACCCTGCAGCGCATCGAAGGCTCGCTGGAAAAATCCGTCGCCCGCAGCGACGAGCAGCTCGCCTACTACGTGGCCCAGGCGCGGGAGATCATCGACCTGTCGGTGATGTCCCAGAAGCAGATCGTCGAGAACCTGCAGCAGCTTTCCAGCCGGCAGGCGTCCCTCGCCGGGGAAGGCTGATCAATGGAAAGCATCGACGACAACATCGAGCACAGCACGCCGGTCTGGGCCGTCTTTGGCGACCTGATGTCCGGCCTGCTGGGCGCCTTCGTGCTGATCCTGGTGGGCGTGCTGGGCGTGCAGCTGGAGCTCGCCAGCAGCCTCGAGGCCGAGGTGCACAAACGCCAGCAGGAAGAACAGCGCCGCGTGACGCTGGAGAAAGCCCTCGCCGGCCCGCTCGCCTCCGGCCGCGTCACGCTGGATAACGGGCGCATCGGCATCAGCGGCAGCGTGCTCTTCGCCCTCAACTCCGACGAGCTCCAGCCCGAAGGCCGGCAGCTGCTGAAGAGCCTCGCTGCGCCGCTCGCCGCCTACCTGGGCACCCGCGACGAGATTTTGATGGTAAGCGGCTTCACCGACGACCGCCCGGTGCGCGACAGCAACCGCAAGTTTGCCGACAACTGGGAGCTCTCCGCCCAGCGCGCCCTCACCGTCACCCGGGCGATGATCGAGGAAGGCGTGCCCGCCGCGTCGATCTTCGCCGCCGCCTTCGGCCCCGAGCAGCCCGTCGCCTCCAACGCCGACGCCGAAGGCCGCGCCCGCAACCGCCGCGTGGAGATGGCCCCGGTGCCCCGCTCCGCCAAGGCCGCCGCCGAAGGCAAATGAGCGCTGCACCGCCGCTCGATCCCGCCGCCACCCTCGCCGCCCTGCGCGCCGCGGGCGCCGGGCAGATCGACCCGGTGCGCCTGCGCTATCTTGAAGCTCTCGTCCGGCGAAGCAGCCACCCGCAGGACGACACCCGCCTCGTCCGCGCACTGGCCGATTACACCGCACGCCTCGACAAAGCCCGCAGCGAGGCCGACGCCCTCCTCGCCCGCGCCTGCGGTGAGTTTCCCGACGCCGCCGATGAACTCACCGCGCTCCACGCCAGCGGCCACTTCGCCCGGCTCCGCCAGCGCATCGCCCGGCTCGAAGCCAGCCGACGCGTGCCCCTCCTCACCGACCTCGTCACCCACATCGACCAGCGCAAGCGGGCCGACACCACCGGCACCCCGGCCAGCCCCACGGACGACGCCGACGCCCCGGTCGACATCAGTTCCCTCGCCTACTTCGAGAAGATCTGGGCCGAGCTGAAGGTCGAACAGCAACTCGCCGAAGCCCTCGCCCAGGCCCCGGAAAACGCCGGCCCCCTCAACTCCCACCTGCTGGCGCTGCAATCCCTCAAGCTCATGCGCGACCTCTCCCCCGGCTACCTCAAGCGCTTCGTCTCCTACGTGGATGCGCTGCTGTGGCTCGACCAGGCCGACAACGCCGCCAAACCTGCCCCCAAGAGCGCGGCCAAAGGCGAAAAGGACAGGAAACGCAAGGCGGCGCCGCGGGGCAGGAAAGCCTGACCCCGCCGCACCACGCGGACGATCAGAACCAGCCTTCGACCTTGCTCCGGCTCGGCACTCCGCCCGCATGAACCACCTGCCCGTCGATTACCACGCCGGGCGTCGACATCACGCCATAGCCCATGATGGCGGGCAGGTCTTCGACCTTCTCGAGGGTGATTTCCGCGCCACGCGCCTTGGCGACCTCCTCGATCAGCGCGACGGTGTTGCGACAGTTGGCGCAGCCCGTACCCAGCACTTTGACGCTCTTCATTCGATGCTCCCTTCCGCTTACAGAACCAGATTGAACACGTAGCCCACCAGCAGGATGCCCGCTGCCACCACACCGGCGAAGGTGGCAATGAGCCGTGGCTTGAGCACCTTGCGCAGGATGATCATCTCGGGCGCCGACAGGGCGATCACGGCCATCATGAAGGCCAGCACGGTGCCCAGCGCGGCGCCTTTGCCCAGCAAGGCCTCGACGATGGGAATGATGCCGGCGGCGTTGGTGTACATCGGCACCCCGAGCAATACCGCGGCGGGCACGGCCCACCACACATCCTTGCCCATGAAGGACGCCATGAAATCCTCGGGCACGTAGCCGTGGATGCCGGCCCCCAGCCCGATGCCCGCCAGCACGTAGGGCCAGACTTTGCCGACGATGCTCCGGACGTGCTCGCGGCCAGCCTCGAAGCGCGCCACCCAGTCCAGCGCTTCCGGCACATAGCTGGCGCGCTGGCCGTTCTGGATCTGCCGGACCCAGTCCTCCAGATGCGCTTCCATGCGCAGCTGACCGATCACCAGCCCCGCCACGATGGCCACCGCCAGCCCCAGGCCGAGGTAGAGGAAAGCGACCTTCCAGCCAAACATTCCGAACAGCAGTACGAGCGCCACTTCATTGACCATCGGCGCCGAGATGAGGAAAGAAAAGGTGACGCCCAGCGGCACACCGGCCGAGAGGAAGCCGATGAACAGCGGAACCGCCGAACACGAGCAGAAGGGTGTGACGATGCCGAGCAGCGCGGCCAGCGCATTGCCCACCCCGACGCGCCTGCCCGCCAGCAGGGCCCGCGTGCGCTCAGGCGCGAAGAAGGTCTGGACGACGCCCATGACGAAGACGATGCCGGTGAGCAGCAGCAACACCTTGGGGGCGTCGTAGCAAAAGAAATGCACGGCCTCGCCCAGCGCGGTGTGGCGCGTCAGCCCCACGACGGCCAGTATCCCGTCGGCGAATTCCGTCAAGTGGGCGTAGGCGGCCAGCCAGAGCACCGACACCGCACCAACCCCCATCAGCCAGGGCAGCACGGGGCGCCGGACAGGGTTTTCCAGTGTAGGTTGCAGGGCCATTTGACGCTCCTCGAAGTCTGCTCTCACTTCAGGAGACGAAGGCGTGCGCCAAAGGATGCAGGCTGGGGTGAAACTATCTGCCCGCCGGAGGACGCGGTACAAAGCAGCAGACGTGCCCAAGCTCATCGAACTGCACCTGACAGGCGCTCACCATCTGCTCGCGCAGTCGCCGACGCGCCCGCTGCACACGGGATTTCGCGGCCGGCAAGGACAGCCCCAGCCGATCGGCCAGGGCTTGCTGGGAGAGCCCTTCGATGTCGCACAGGGTGATAGCCTCCCGGTCCTCGGGCGACAGCTCACCGAGCACCCGCGGCAGGCATTGGGAGAGCGCTTCCACCGGCGCCGAGTCGTCCGCCACGTCCGCGAGCGCGGGCTCGTCTTCCAGGGGGATCTCGTCCCGGGCCATCCGGTAACGGTCGATCAGCAGATTCCTCGCCACCTGGAACAGCCAGGCACGACGATTCTCGACGCCACACAGGCCCTGATCGAGCCGCGTGGCCCGGAGAAAGACCTCCTGCACCAGGTCATGGGCCTCCTGGGAATCGGGGACACGGGCGGCGACAAAGCGCAGCAGCTCCGGATGGTGAGCCTGCCACGCGTCGAGAATGCATTTCATGGTCGAAGTCGGGGCTCCAGCGGCACCGCACGCGCGGATCATCCGACCGGGATGGAGCGGGCGTCCGCCGCGGCGCATAAGACGATCATAGATGAACCGCGCGGTCGGCTGTGGTCCGACCGGCAGGACCGACCGCCGCGGCCGGGTCAGGCGGCCCCTCAAGCCCGACACAATCCGGCCGCCCCGCCCATCACGGCGTCTCGATATACCCCTGCGTGCTCCGCTCCGCCGCTGCCGGCTTGGCTAGGGCGCCCTTGCTGCGCACGTATTGCAGGAAGGAGTCGGCGTAATCCAGGAGGGTGTCTTCCCGCTGGGCGGCGGGGATGGTCTTGAAGGTGTCGTACTTGTCGCCGCCTTCGGCGGTGAAGTTGTTGGTGATGAGCTTGTAGCTGGCGGCCGGGTCGAGGGCGACCCACGCGCCGCTGCTGTTGCGGATTTCGAGGTTGCTCACCCGGTTGCCCTTGGTCTGGTTCATGTCCACCCGGAAACGCAGGCCGCCGGTGTAGGGGTAGGCGCCGGTGCCGGTACCGTTCATCACCGAATCCACGCCGTCTTCGAGCGCCGACTTGACCTGCGCGCCAGTGAGCACCAGCCGGTAGAGGGTGTTCTTGAAGGGCAGCAGAGTGTAGATGCGGCCCACGGTGAGGTTGCCGGCAGCCAGATCGACGCGCACGCCGCCGGCGTTCTGCAGGCTGATGTCGGCGCCGCCGAAGCGCTGGCCCTGTTCGAGGAAGGCGTCGGCCACGAGCTGCTGGATGTCGCCGCCCTGGGCGATCACGGTGGCGTCCTTGTTGCAGACGTCGCCCAGGCTGGAGCGGCTGGTGTCGCGCTTGGTGCCAGGCACGCGGCGCAGGCACAGGTTGTCGGCGGCGCTGCCGGCCACCTGGGTGCCGAGGGCGTCCTTGGCAGCCTTGAAGGGCGCCAGCGCCGCGGTGGCGGCGGCCGACGGGGTGGTGGTGCGGAACACGCCGGAGGCGTCGAGCTGACTGCGATAGGCGGTGGCGTCGGCCGCAGAGGCAGCCGTGCCGCCCACCTTGTAGGTGTCGCCGACGAGCACCTGGGGCTTGCCGATGCAGCTGGTCACCACGCCGTCGGCGTCGAACTTCACGTCGAGCGCACCCACGGCGTAGGCGTACTGCCAGGCCTGGGCGATGCACACCGGGCGGCCGTCCTTGTCGGTGCTGGCGGTGGGATAGGCGCCGGCGGGCGTGAGACCGAAGCCCTTCATGCTGTCGGGGCCGAGCAGGGTGTGGGAATCACCGCCGACGATCACGTCCACGCCCGACAGCCTGGGCGCGATGGCCTTGTCGGCGTCGTAGCCCAGGTGGGACATCAGTACGATCTTGTTCACCCCGCGGGCGCGCAGGGCGTCGATGGCGGCCTGGGCGGCGGCGGCTTCGTCGAGGAAGGCGGTGGTCGAATCCGGGCGCGAGGCGAACTGGGTCTTGTCCTTGACGGTGAGGCCGATCACGCCGATCTGCTGGCCGCTGCGCTGGATGATGGTGTAGTCGGCGATGCGCGCCGCCAGCGGCGAGCCGGCCGCCGGGCGGACGTTGGCCGACAGCACCGGCGTCTGGCAGCTGCCGGCGTGCAGGTAGTCGATGAACTTCACGAGGCCGGTGTCGGCGCTGTCGAATTCGTGGTTGCCGAGGGTGAAGGCGTCGAAGCACACGGTGTTCATGAGCACCGCGTCGGCCTGGCCTTCGCTCTGGGTGAAATACAGGTCGCCGGTGATGGCGTCGCCCGCGTGGAGCTTGAGCACGTTGGCCTTGCCGGCGGCGAGCTGTTCGATGGCGGCGGTGACGCGGGCGAAGCCGCCCAGATCCACGGTGACCGAGCGGCTGGCGCCGGCGGCGTCCTTGAGGGTCAGCGCGGTGGTTTCGGCATCCAGATGCGAGTGGTGGTCATTGATGTGCAGGATGCTCAGGTCGAGGGGCTCGCCCTGGTTGTTGCTGCTGCCACCACAGGCGGCGAGGGAGAGGGCACACAGGGACGCGGCAAGGGTGCGCAGCGGGGTCGTGATTTGCATGGAGGGCATGGCCGTGGGCAGAAGTGGATTTCCCTGCAGGCTAACGACCTCGCGTTAAACCCCCGTGAAACCAGCCCGGGCGCAAAAAAGCCAACGCCCGATTGGCATCGGGCGTTGGCTTTTGTGTGGCTTGCGGCCCTGTGACTGGAAAAAATAAAGTCGGTCGAGAGCGTCGCGGTCAAGCCATTGATCCATAAGACGTTAGGCCGCACGCGAAAGTCTGTCGGACGTAGTCCGTGTGTCGTCTCAAGTTTCACACCGACAAACAAAGTCAGTCGGTGCTGCAAGGGCCAGTCCAACCAAACCAGCCGCCCGGTTCGGCATAGATCGCGCGGGGGTATTCAAAGAGGGCTACGTTACTCCACACGCCGGTGACGCGCCTGATACACCTGACCGGGCGTCAGAGCATAAGTCGGCGCCGGGCAGGATAAGGTACCGGATCCGGTCAAACTCAGTCTCACGGTCGAACGGCCCGACCATTCATGTTGGGCATCCTGCCGACTTGACGATGTTGCTCTGGCTCTAAATGTGTTCACGAGCCCATTGAGAGGACACACCCCCATAAAGCGCGCGCATCAGCACGGCCATGGCATCAGCCCAGCCCAACCGCTCCTGCTCCATTCGAATACGAGGCCCCCAAGCGCTGACTCTCAGGTTTTCATAAACCGACTGCTCCTCCGCCGTCAAAGCGTCAAGAGGAACGTTGGGGCACTGGGCCGCCTCCTCAACCCACAACGAGCGGTGCGACAGCAGCGTCTCCTCGTCCATAAGGACCGAGCGGAGATGCGGAACGGCACGACGTGCGCGATTCAGGATGGCGAAACCGTGGGTGTCAATATCACCCCAGTACAACACCACCTCTGCCCCAACCAGCCACGGAAGTTCTCCCACCGCACCAACGGCGTTTCCGAGCCGCATGACGACCATCGTGTCGGGCAAGTCAGGTAGCGCCAGGCCGGTCTCCAGGTTCTCGACAACGACAACGGCCCTGGGCGAAATCGGCAACGCCGCTATTTCTGCCAACGGCGCTTCGATGTCGCATAGACCTCCTATGGCCTGTCGCAAGGCAGGGCAAAGGGCCCGAATCCGTACCCGATGCGCCGGCTTCCTCAGCCCAAAGAGGCGATAGAAGTCACTTTCCTCTTCGCTAACCTCACGCAGCGACCGAAGCAGGCCCGCGACCAGGCCCGTGCGCTTCTCAAGCCACTTCGTATCCACCCCTTCCACCGGTATCTGACGAAGATACAAGCCTGATGCTCGGTTCGCGTTCAACCAGGCCAAGAGGGACACTAGCCGTTCGAAGTCCACGGCGGAATAGTCCGCAAGCACATCGAACCGTGTTGCGAGCGCACGCCCCCCCATGTCTGGCCACCGCTCCCGCATCTGCTGACAGCGTTGCGTAGCAATTTCCCAGCGCCGCAACTGCCCTACGCAATCAGCGACAGCCGCCGCATCCGGCAAGGTCAAGCTGACCGGCAGCCGATGCCGGCCCAGCCTGGCAAACTGGCGCTCCTCGAACATAAGCTCACCTGGCCCCGTCCTCGACTGCCAGGCTGATGCCCAAGCCCTGACTGCTGCCACGTCGTCCGTGATGTCCTTTTCGGTCGGGACACCCAAATTGACCGTCAGCGGCCACGCACCCTCGCCTGCCAACCAGTTCTGGTGCTGGTTGTTGAAGCGCCGAACTAGGAAGTCCCGAGCGGCGTCAGGAGATAGCAGCTTCTTCGGCATTGCGAACATCCTGGGTCAGCTTCAAGCGTTGAGCGCCACGGTCGTACTCGATGGGAATGACAGCCGACTTCTTGCGGTCCTTGATATGCACGAAGCAGGCGCCGCCGATGAACGGCTCCAGCGTCATCACCGACTTGAGTGGCGTCGCCACAATCATCTGGAAGCCAAAGGTCTTGAAGATATTCATCGCCATCGCCGTGAACTCGGCATCAGCCTTGTCGAAAGCCTCGTCAAGCACCACGGTGGAGTAGCTCGGCAACGCCCTGTCCTGACCACCAAGTTGATAGCGCAGCGCTGCAGCCAAGCAGGTCGCCGCCAGCTTCTGGCGCTGCCCACCCGATTTGCCGGCTCCGCTGCGGTAGACCTCCACCTCGATGTCGTCGCCGTCAAGCTCACGAGCGACAAACTCCACGTGTTGCCTGACATCAAGCACCAGGTTGCGCCAGTTCTTGTCCACGGTCTCCTGGCTCGCAAGACGCTTGACCAAGGCCGCCAAGGTCTTGAAACGCTCCTCGGCCAGATCGCGGTCATTCGAGAACGAGTGGCTGAGCGACTCTTTCAAGCTCGCACGAAACAGCCGCACGTCCTCGAGAGACTTGTCCATCGTCTCGATGACCAAGTGGGTCCCCGGGTTGAACGGCGCGGTTTTCAAGCTCTCGTTAACCAATTCCATGCGTGAGCGGATAGCCGAGCGCTCTTCGTCCAGTTTGGTCGCCAGCAACGTGAGGTTCTGGTCGCTCTGTTCGCGTAGCAGGCCGAAGAAGCGGCCCTCATAGGCGGGCAAGTTGTCGTCTTCGAGACGCTTGAGCTTGGCCAAGTAGTCGTCCGCACTTTCCAGCGTTGCGTCTAGACCGCCAGCGACTGCAGGCCACAAGCGGTTGAATTCAACGAACCGCTGAACGATGGAACCTTTCAACTCCGTCAAGCGAGACTCCAGCACTCGCAACTCGATGCTGAGCCCTCGGTCGACCTGCGCATGCACTTGGTCGAGACTCTCAAGAGTGACTTCCTTGCCAACGGCCTCGTACCTGGCTGCAATCTGGTCTGCGAACGCCGGCGCGCGATCAGAAGTTGGCCACAGACGCGCCAGCTCGGCGAGTTTGCCGTTCAGCTTTTCGAGGTCCTTGGCGATGCCCCGGCCTTTCGCGTCCTCGTCATTCTTCTTGCCGACAGCCTTGGAATGCACCGTCTCCTGCGTTTTGATACGGTCGTCGAGAATGGCCAAGTCTGGCCGCGCATCCCGTTCCGCCTTCAGACGCATCGTCAAATCGTCGATGCGAGCCAGGAGAGCGCCAACGTCGACATCATTCCAGGTCAGGTTCGACAGGTTCTGGCAGTGCAGAAGCTGCTCTTGCTGGAGATCCTCTTCGTCACCAATTTTCTCGAGCGCTGTCTGCAGTTCGGAGATGCGCCCACCTAGCTCTGCCGCGCGGCTCTTGTAGAGCGCCAGCTTCTCCTTGTTGTCGAAGCCCAGGACCCACTGGCTGCGGTCGTTGACGTTGTGTCGGTCGTTCTTCTCGTGCCGGGTCGTGCTGTGCTTGACCAAACCTTCCCTCGTGACCGCGCGTGGCGCATTCTGGAAGATCTGCATGGTGTCCGCGCACTCGAGGTCAAACGCGTGCTTCAGCTCCTCGCGAACCCAATCACCGAAGGGCCCTGGCGCCAGGTTCAGTTTGCGCACCAGCGAGTTCGGACCGGGGGTACGCCCAGAGGTCTGTTGGATGGTCCGGAAGTACACCAGGCGCTCGCCGATGTTGCGCTCGTTCAAGTAGCCGGAGACTGCGGAGTAGTTCTTGTCATCGACGAGGATGGCTCGTGCGAAGCCGCCGAGAACACGTTCGATGGCACCTTGCCATTCGGCTGAGTCGGAACGCACTTCCACCAGCTCTCCAACGAAGGGCAGCTTCTCTTCCGGGATCGAAAGGTCGCGCGCCATGCGCTCTCGCAGGTCCACCAGCCGCGCCGGAAGGTTCGATTTCTGGCGCTCAAGCGCCCTTACCTCAGCCACCGTCTTGGCGAAGTCATCACTCGCTTGACGATGGTCAGTCTTGAGCTGATCCTTGCGGCCTTCGAGTTCCTTCTTCAGGTCGCGGGACTTCAGAACACGCTGCTTGGCAGCGTCCACCCGCTGAACGAACCAAACGACGCCGTCGGGCACAGCCCAGCCCATGGCCTGGCAGGCCGCAGCCGCTTGGTCGCGCTTTGCCATTCGGACAGGCTTTTCAGCTTCGGCCGTCTTGATATCTTCTTCCAGACGGTCAAGAACTTCAGCGCCCATGTTGAGCTTCTGTCGCTGCAAATCCGTCAGCTTCTCGAACTCGCTGTCGGCAATCTGGGATAGCCGCTGAACCTCTTGGCGAGACGCCTCCTTGTCCACTTCCAGTTCCGCAACCCGCTCATCGAGGAGAGCCTTGCGACGAAACTCTCGGTACTGGTCAGTGGCGGTCTGGATGGCCTGCAAGCAGTTGCGCTCGTTGTTACCTCGCCCCAACTCCATGTGCTCATCACGCGCCGGCTTGAGCGTCTGGATTTGCTTGCGAGCAGCCACCACCTCCTGGTGCGCCTCGTTGAGCTCCCCGAACTCGTTGACCAGGCTGGTAGCAATGCCGAATGTCTCGGGCTCATCGAGCATGAAGTCCCGCAGGAACACGTTCAGATCGCCGAGGTTCTTCGCCGATTGCGTCTTGTGCAGGAGCCGAAGCGCACGCTCGTTATCGATACCCAGCAAGCGGCGGAAGCGCTCCTGGTAGGCGCTGAACTCGGTATGCACCTTGGCATCAGGCAGGTCGTGCTTGAAGCGCCGCGTGTCGAACTCGTTCTTGGCAAAGAACTCCAGTTCCTGCACGTCAAACTCGCGCTCCAGGGTCAGATACAAGCGCTTGGCGTCCCCTGAGGCCGTCGAGTTTCCCTTGACCCATAGAACCTGGGCGAGAACGACCACATGGCCCTGCTCGTCGCAGTAGGTCTCAGCGATGGCCGACCAAGTCGTGCCGCTACGCAGGTACTGCGAGACGTACTCACCGCCATCGCCCGTCTGCTGCGCCCAAGCGCCCCGAAGGTAGGTCATAACACTGCGGTCACGCCCATGTCGCTCGGCCTCGCGCGCAGCGACGTTGAAGTCCACCCACTTCGGTGGTGTCAGCAATGCCGCATGAGCGTCCAAGACCGTCGACTTGCCCGAGCCGGATGGGCCGACAAAGAGGTAGCCCTCTTTGGGGATTGGGAAGTCGAAGACGTTGGAGAACGTGCCCCAGTTGAACGTCTGGATGCGAGTGAGCCGAAACTGGTCATCGGCGCCTTCGAGCAGGGCAGTTTGGCCAAAGGGGTTCACAGCGCTTCTTCCTCATCTACCGGGTTATCAAACTGTCCGTCGCCTTCGATACCGTCCTCGTGAGCCGCCGCTGGCGCAGATGCCAACGAGGCGTAAGTTCTCGCCAAGTCCTGAATTTCCTCAGCAGAGAACAACAGCTTCAGCGTCGGCGCCACCTCATAGCGCTCGCCAGAGCCGCGGATAAACTGCAGCAGGCTCAGCTTCTTGGCCTTGTCAACGGCGTTGACAATCTGCCGTTCGAACCTCGCGTGGTCGGGATTGCTGTCCCGCTCAAACACCGACAAGTGCTGCTGCATGTCGTCGAAGGACACGACCGCGCGCTCGCCCTGAGCATCGGCCTGGGTCAAGCGCTGGCGCAGAAACAGCAGCAACGCCGTCTCCAAGAAGGTCAGCGACGCCTTGCGCAGCAGGATAGGCACGTCGAACTCTTCGGAGACGACCTGCCGTGTGAACGCGACGCGCTGCTCGTGGTCGATGACGACTTCCAAGAACAGGTCGTGCATACGCGACCGAATGACGGCTTCGTCGCGCAGCAGCACTGGCCAGAGTTTGGACTGGCGCCGAGCATCCACCGAAGGGCCCAGAAGCAACTGCACGAGCACCCGCCGAGTGTCGACGGGAAGTCCGCCCTTGTCGCCGCGGAAGATTGTCGCTTCTACGGTCGGCGCGTCCGGTGCCTGCTCCTCCGCAAGAGGCTCGTCCGTCGAATCAGTCAACGAGTTCAAGATAGCGCTCCCTCATGAAATAGATGGTCGGCACCTTGGCGCGACGCTGCGTCGCGTCGTCACCGGCCCACGAAACGACTTCGGATCCGTCCGTGACTTCGCCATGCTTGGCCCCCAGGGCCACGTATCCAACGACGCTGCCGAGCCCCTGCTCTGCCGGGAACTCCGTAAGGACCTGGCCGATGGTGACCTGCGACTGGCGTTCGAGAATGGAGCGCAGATGCGCCTTGAGCGTCCGGAAGTCGATTTCAGACTGGCGGACAAGTTCGCTCACCGCGTCGAGGTCCAGCTCTGAAGGCTCGGCGGCAAGCATCGACGAATCGGTCACACGCTGCGCCGGGTCATACAGAGCCCACTGAGATACCGACCGAATGCGGCTGCTGGATTGCATGAGCTCGAAGCCGACCTGCTCGTTTGGGCGCACCATGTCCTTGGCACTCAATGCCGCCTGTGTTGCCTCTTTCAGCAAGCTGTGCAGCCGACGGTGCTCGAGGAACTCCCGGCTCTGGACGAAGCTTTTCAGGCTGCGGGCGAAGTGCTGCAGTACGTCGTGCACACCACGCCCCTCGTTGAGCAGCGCGCCTGTCAGCCCCAGCAGGAACTTCCGCTCGTGTGATTCAAGCTGCCGGGCGAAGGGGCGCCCCGTTACTTCATCTAATGACTCCCGCAAAGTGGTGGCTTGCTCGCTGTCTGTCAGCAGCCGCCAGAAGGCATTGAAGGTCCGGCCAGCATCGCTCTCGCCGATGAGGTCCACGCCTGCGAAGAGCTGCTCCAGCACATCGCCGCGGCTGCCATAGTTCTCCATGAGGCTCTGCCGCAGCCCGCGGTTCAGGCGTTCAAACTCGTCGCGAACGCTCCGGAAATCGGCAGCTAGTTCCTGCGCCAGGGCAATGACCTCTCGCGCGCGCTCCAGCGCTCGGTCAGGTGCGAGTGTCTTGACGGCTCCACGTTCGACCTCTTCGATGGCCCTGTCGATGCGGTCGCGCTCAGCGCGTAGTGCTGCCATACGAGCTTCAGGGCTGGTGTTCGTCTCCTCGGCCAAGCGTGACAGCTGGTGGATGACGACTGACAGCCGGCTCTCGGTCGCGGTAGTCCTTGGCTTCAACAGGCCGGTGACGAAGCGCAGCGCGGTCAGAGCCTCAGCCGACAGCTCGTACTCCTCCTCGGGAGCGCCGGTCGGAAATCGCCGCGTCAGCCATCCCTGGTTGAGCCATTCGGCGACATAGGCCTGAGGCGCCTGCGGCAGGTCTTCGCCTGCCGAGCGAAGAGCATCGACGTCACGAGCAAGACGTTCCAGGAGCACCGAGCCCGGCAGAGCTTTGTCAGCCTCCATGAACAATGCCTGCAGCAGCGCAATCACCACTGGGGCCTTGGCGGCCGCAAGCAGTTTCCACAGCGGCTGCTCCCGCAGATTGCGGAAGGCTGCAGCACCACGAAGCGCCTTCATGCAACACCTCCGTCGACTCGACTGCCGTTCGCGACTCGCACCTTGAACCTCCAAGCGGAACTGTCTCTCAAATATACGACTACTTTTTATACTCGTCTAGTTTTTATTCTTATGGCAAAATCTTCAACATGAAAGAACGTAGCAGCCCCACATCAGACACCGCCAAGGCGGCCGGACGCCCGACCAGCAGGTGGAGCCAAGAACGACGGCTGGAATTCATCGACTTCCGCTTGCGATGGGACGGCCGACTCAATAGAGGGGACCTGGTGGACTTCTTCGGCATCTCCGTGCCGCAAGCGTCTCTGGACATATCCCGGTACTCCGAGCTGGCGCCAGGCAACCTTGTGTACGACCGAAGCTCGCGGGCTTACCTCGCCTCGGACGGCTTCAGCCCTCTTTACGCCTCGAGCGACGCAAGCCGCTACCTCAGCGAGCTGCTTGATCAAGTGGCCGGCTTTGACTCGGGGCCCAGCAGCTTCCTCGCATGGACTCCCACGGTGGCTACCGTCCCTAGTCCCGAACGAACGTTTCGCATTGATGTCCTTGTCGCGTTGTTGAAGGCAATCCGTGAGGGCACGGCCTTGCGAGTCCTCTATCAGTCGATGACACGACCGCATCCGACCTCGAGAACACTGTCTCCCCATGCGCTAGCCCATGACGGATTTCGCTGGCACGCTCGTGCCTACTGTCACACGCGCAAGGAGTTCCGCGATTTCGTGATTGCCCGAATGCTCGAGGTCAACGGATCAGAGCCCGCAGCGACGGCCAGCGCTGAAGACGACCAAGAGTGGCACTCCATCGTGCCCCTGGTGCTTGTTCCGCATCCGAATTTATCTGAATCTCATAGGCGAGCGATAGAGCTCGACTTCGGGATGAAGGACGGCCAGGTCGAGTTTCAGTGCCGTCAGGCGTTCCTCTTCTATGCATTGAGACACCTACGGCTCGATCTTGACCAGTCTGCCAGGCCAGAAACGCAGCAGATTGCTTTGAAGAACCGAGCATTCGTCGAAACAGTTATGGCCGGGCGGATATCTACCGCCCAACGATGAAAATGGCACTGCGTACGGAAGCCTGTAATGCCGACCACCACACCAGCTAACACTGCTCCTGCCTGGGACGCTTGCTAGTCGGAACATGCCGTGGGCGCGGCGGGCATCTCGTCGTCAGCTACGAGCGCAGCATGGGCGGTTTTACACCCCCCATAACCTGACCCACGATCCACGGATAATCTCGCATGGAAATCGAGGATGCCAACCCATCGAAAGCAATCAAATTGAATCGCCCCGGGTTCCCCAAACGCATGCCGTTACACACAACTCCTTCGGCATGAACTATTCTCATTAAAAAAAGTGTTGTCACTCTGCATATTTTACGTAAAATTTATCGCAGCTTCATATAAGAACAAGTACTTACGCGAATCATACGGAATGCCACCCGAGTTTTGTGTAACGGCATGCCCTAAGCGGTCCAGTGGCCTAACTTAACCAAGTGGCCTCCGCGAAAGCCGGGTCGATTCAGCGTGAGGCCGGCCAGATCGTCTCGGTAGCCGCCATAATCGCCATCGGTACCGACACCGACGGGCGACGCGAGGTGTTGGGCATGCAGGACCGCTGCCCGCTTGTGCGATGTCCTCCGTGAGAGGAATCCGCGCTAGAATCGTCACAGGAGCCAGCATGTTCAGGAGCCATGCCAGCAAGCGCCGCCGAAGCTTGTGCGCGTTACCTCAGGCGCTTAGGCGGCTTGTCCAAGCTCGTCGAGATGCCTTACGGCCTGCACTCGCGACTTGACCTCGGTCTCGGCGAGTTCTCCGTGGCCGCTCGCGCCTTCCTGGCGTCTTCGGCGCAGCAACTCGAGGCGATAGACCTCCACCATCGCCTTCACTTCGGCATCGTCGAGAGGGCGCTTGATACTGGCGAGTCCAGCAGTGGCCGCCAGGACGCCTATGCCGTTGCCGACCCTTTTGCCAAGCCGGAGGAGGTGCCGACCAGCTTCGTGCTGTTTACGCTGCCGTTTGCGCGAGACATCTTCCTGGCCTGGGACGCACTGCTCTCACGGCGCGAGCTGTTCACTGAAGTTGGAGACCCTGAGGCCGAACAGCCAGTGGCAGTAGTCGTTTCCCCTCGGCCGTCGGACCCAGTTCGGGCTGCATATGCTAGGGACCAAGCGCTGCTGACCTTGGAGTTCGCGCTGCTCCACGAGTTCTATCATGTGGCGGCCGGGCATCTCGCGGCCATCAACGACGGTAGCCCCGGCGCGAGGCTGCACGCGGTCACAACGTCCACCGAGCAGAGCCACGTGGAGTCCAGCCGCTACAAGGTGCTTGAGCTCGACGCAGACGTCATGGCCTTACGGCATCTGACGATGAACGCATTGAGCGGGCAGCCGCTTGTGCCGCACGAGGTGCTCACCACCGCCTCAGACGTCGAGCGGTTTCATCACATCGGGCGCGCGGTCACGCTGCTGTTCCGTTTGATTGAGCTATGGCGGCGCAACGCCAGTCTCGTGTACACGGCCAAGGAATTCCATCCTCACCCGGACGTCCGCGACGCCACGCTCCACGCCTATCTGCGACTAAACGCCGACCCCGAAGGCAATCGCAGCACCGAGCTCGCGGAAGCGTATAGCCAGGGACAGAGCGACATCATCGACGCGCTTGAGGCGATGAACACGCTCGCGCCGAACTTTGGAGTCGTCGAAGGACTGGGACAAGACCTGGCAGTGCGAGAGATGGAGTGGCTGGTCCCGGAACTCAATCGCATTCGCAAGAAAGGCGTAGGTCCGACGGACTTTCGACGCGTTGCCGCACAGCGGGGCAGAGGCTAGACCGGGCAGCCGTCCGCCGCTTAACTCAGACGCGCCCAGGTCTCCAGCACTTTGAACGACTTCTCGACAAGGGCGGCGGTTTGGCTATCCAACGGTACGCGGTCTGTCATCACTTTTCTTAGCGCATCCCCGCGTACTGCCGGCGGCGGGTGGAGCGGACACAGAGGCTTCCCCGTCACGCTCTCTACGACGCTCAGCCAGTGGAAAAAGACATAGATGACAACGAAGTTAGCCCACCGGCTCGCATCGGCCGTGGTGTGGCCGAGGATGCGCTCCAGCGCATAGCCATCGGCGGCGTACTCAGCACTCCAGTGCCGCTCCGTTTGCTTGACCGTCGCCTGCGTGCCGGCAACATGAAACTGATACTCGGCCATCAGCTCGTGGTCCCGGTGTACCGCGTGTCCTATCTCGTGCAGAAGGACGAACTGCAGAAGGAGGATGGTCATCTGCATCTGCGCCGCCGACAACGCGCCTTCGATATCGGGCGGGACTCCCTCGAAGAGGACGCTGTTGGTGTGCTTGGCTGACGGCGCCAAGAAATGCTCGATGGCCCTTCGGTACGACTCGACCCCTGGCTGCTTGAACTCCAGGAGGTCGCCGTCCAGGTTCTCAAGCAAGAACGCCTTGGCCAGGAGCTGCGCGCAGATGAACAGGCCCTCGTTCAAGACCACGAGGTAGCCGTCGAGCTTCGCGCCCCACGGGGTTCGGTCGACGCAGAAGCCGTCAACAGCGCTCAAGGGCAGTAGCCCGAACACGGTTCTGCGGAAGACCTCGACCTCGCTCGGTAGCAAGTACTCCTCGAGGTCGCGGGCCGTTTGGTCCACAACGCCGAGAAGGCTTGGACTCAGGTCCGATTTGAGCTGTTCCGAGTCGAGGAGTGCCTCGAGTTCAGTGGCACGTTGCTCCTGTCCGAAGAATCGAAGAGTTGCCATCAGCTTGGTGCGGCGGCTCTCAGGTGTGCCCGTTTGCTCGCTCACGAGCCACCAGGCGTCATGCCGATTGCGCGACACCTGGGTGAGGTACGCCAGGTACTCCTGCGGCGATTGCATTGCCGGAGCCATCTAAGCTACGCCTGGGCCGAAGACTTCGCGCCAGACGCCGGCGCCCTCGTCAAATAACTCCAGGCGATGCACGCGCGGCCCGCCTTCTAGCGCAATCTGCACGCTCCCACCCGGCAGCTCCGGATGCTCTTGGGCGAGCGGCTCATAGTAGTAGCCGTAGAAGCGCAACTTCTCATCCTCTGGGTCGTGGCGGTCTCCATTGAAGGCAACGTAGGCGGACCGGCGGACATCTTCCGTCAGGACGGTTGCGCGCAAGCGGCAGTCGCTCCAAGTCGGAAGTATCTGGAGCGCTTCCCGAGTGGCATGGGGTGTGGCCCAGGCGTCATACGAACACCAGTGGAAGTTCGGCTTTGTGCGGCGCACGGGTCGGCGCTGCTTGGGCACGGCAGGTAGGCTCCGCGTTCGCGCAATGAAGTCGATGAAGGGTTCCTTGTTCTCACCTGATACCGTTCGCGTCGAGTCAAGAACTCGATACAGACACGGGGCAAGCGTCTCGATACCGACAATCCGGAACTGAGGGAACGCTGGTCGCGCCGGGATGATTTCAACTGGATAGTCGCGCTCGTAGCCGACCATGCCTCCGACCCAATCGCGCATGTGCTCGAGACTACGGATGAGCGCTTGCTTTCCCTCCAGCTTGTCCGTGTGAAAGATGCGGGCGAGTTCCGCGGTTCGGTGTCCGCCGAACTCGTCAACGAAGCGGGAACAGACGATGAGGAACCCTTCGACGGCTGCCTCCGTCAGCAGTTCGCCCACGAGCCCCTCAAGGACGTCGTACTGCTCGCGACTCAGCGGGTCGTCTTCGGGATGCCACTTGGTGAGCAGGTGTCGCATGCCTAGGCGCCAACTTCGCGCCGGAAGGCAGCAAGTCGCTCTGCCCAGTACGCGTGCCAGTCCAGCCCCTCTCCGGAGAAGCGTCCGGAGCCAAGCTCGAGTAGGCGCCTCGCCCGCGTGAGCGGTGCTGGATGCGTCTGCGAGATGAGGAGGGACTCTGCTCCCTCCAATCGGTAGGCGAGATCCATCAGTTCAAACACGACTATTGGTGCGTGGTCTATCTGAGGGCCGAAGCGTAGGTTCTTCCGAATCTCGGCGGAGTACGGCATCAGACCAAGGTACCGCTCGAAGCCGAAGGCATCAGCCGCCAGCTCATTCTGTTGGTCGTAGGTCAGTGTCGCAGCGGTTCCCTGTCCATCGGGCGCTGTTCCGAGTAGGCGCTGAGTCACAGGGAGGTGTCCCAGCGCATAGTGGCCGATCTCATGGAGGAACGCCCAAGTGAACACGGCATCGGCAAGACCGGCGCCAAAGACCCCCGTCTCCATGTCCAGTGTCGCACCGCGAGCCATGTCCATCCCACTCGGGCCGATGCGTGGGTCGTTCGCTACCCACGATGCGGCGGCATTCCTGAAGAGCTGTACGCCGAACGCCTCGCGCTCCCCGGTTCCCTCTGCCCAGTGGAGCACCCCCATAGCAGCGGCGCACACGAAGCTCCACAGTCCCTCGGACATGACAATCAACGGTCGCTTGAGGAACGCCGACCGCAGGATGACTGGATTGGCAGTGCGAGTGACGGGCGCCTGCGCCACGAGCGGAGGTGTGTCTTTGACGAAGTCGTCGCGCAGTGCTAGCTGCCAAAGGTCATACAGCATGGACTCACGTTGGTCCATCTGGCGTAGCACTTCCTTGGGGTCGGGGACGAACCCGTCTCCGACGTCAGCCCAGAGGCCGCTGAAGTGCTGAACGTAGCCTTCGATATCGGCGCCGCTTGACCGCGCGAACGAGACGAACCCGCTGCGCGCCAATGCCGACCGTGCGGAAGTGCTGAGCAGGCCCTCGAAGAGCTCGCCCTCGCCAGAGAGCGCAGGTTTGGCAGGTTCTGCTGCCAGCATCTACGAAGCCTCGGTGTCGGGGTGCACGTGGGCCGCAAGCAGCTGGAGCGCGTCTTGTGCGGGTTGCCAGTCAACGGTGTTCAAGGCCTCGGTGTAACGCAGAAGCGCGTCCACCGAGAAGTGCTCACTCGGCAGCGACCACACCTTGGTGCCAGCCTCCAGGGCGACGGCGACAGCGTCGTGGCCTACGGCGTCGAGTGGGGCGATGCCGCGCGCGAGCGCGTAGAGCGTGGCGATACGGTTGACGCACAAAGGATGAGTGGTCGGACCCACTCCTGCCGTTGCATCCACGTAGTTGTGAAGGAGCAAGAAGAAGGTCGCCGCGTGTACCAGGGGCAAGGCAAAGGCCTCGGGGACCGAGCGGAGCGCAAAGGCGTCTGCATAGAACTCCTCGCGCTTGGCCTCGCCCACGTCCTCTGGAACGGCAAACTCCCAGACTAGGTGCGGCGGCTGGTCCGGCACCTTCGACTGTCGGCGGTAGTCGACATGCCCGAGCTCGTGCAGCAGCAGAAACATCAGCACCGCTTCGAGCACGACGTCAACGCGGTGCCTGGTGGTGGCATCGAGGAGGCTGGCCGCCGCTGGCAGTCTCCGCGGCACCTTGAAGTGAAGCACCGCGCTTGCGTTGAAGTACTGAATCATCAACCGCAGCTCCTCGACAGCCTTGCCGCGACCGCGGGTACCCAACTCGTCAGTGATGGCCTGGTCCTTCTCGATGAGTCTGATTGCCGACTCGAGTTGCGCGCTGGCGATGACCAGTCGCAGAGCCTCCATCAGCCCGAGGCTAAGGAAGATGGTCGTCCTGTCTCGGTCAATGAACGTTGATGCGCAGCTCTCGAAGATAGGGAAGAAGTCGAAGCCCACGTCCGGCACTTCGTAGGCGTGCGGGCCAAGTACGCCCTTCATGCTCTGCCTGCGGTCGTCAAGGAAGGCCGACGAGAGCCGGTGCATGTCATCAAGGCCGACGCTGCTGTTGCGCATCCTCGTGACGATGAGCGCCGTCGTCGGCACCGCGTGCAATACGCCAGTGGCGAGCCCATCCGCGAGGCGCGCCAGAAGGGCTCCTATTTGGTCAGCGCTTGCCGCCTCCATGGTCGACGCTCACCGCGACGAGGTCTCAGCGGCCGGCGATGCACCCGGTATGGGGCTGCGCGCTCGCTCGCACCTTTGCCTCGAGCCTCGCCTTGTCGGCCGTGGTCGCCTTGTCGACGGGCTCGCCGGCGATGACGCACTGGGATGTCAGTGCTGACTTGAGGACGTCGTAGACGGCATTGCCGACAACGCCGTTGGCGACTCCGCTACCGAACACTAAGGCGAACGTGATGACCTTCGTCGACTTAACCGCACCCAACTCCGTGTTGAGTTCCAGGCCGTCGACAGCAAGCGCGCCGCCCGGGCCTTTCAGAGCCTCCAACTGGGCGTACAACGCCTCCGCTTCGCTGGGGTCGGGGCAAACGAAGACAACCTCGACCGACTGCAAGTTGCTCATAAGTGGCTCTCCCTTAGGCGGTGATTGACTCAGTGTATCCGGGGGGGCGCCGGAACGCCACCTTAACCTGGGCCTGCTGTTGCCGGCGCTCAATGCCAGCTATGCCTGAAGTGTCAAGGTGAAGTTGAACCGCCCAAAGAGGCTTCCCGAGGGCGCGCCCCCCGATCGGCCGTAGCCGTTACGGCTGGAGATGGTCAACGCATGAGCGCATAGTCACCGCATTAGGCCCACCCCACTACACCGACCGACATCATCGTGAGCATCGCCAAGTCCTAGACACGCCAGCGCCTGCGGCGTCACCAAAGCGGCTCCGACCGTGAACGACCGCTCCCGCGTCGTGCGACGGGCTCGACCCGACCCGGAGCGGCCGTTCTCGGCCATCTGCATGGACGACCGCTTCGGAAGGCCGACAGGGTCAGCTTCGCCAACAACCCTTTGAAAGGGAAAGGCCTTTCTTCTCGATGAGGTCCATGAAGCCGCCGAGTAGCTCTTCGTTCCTTCGTTCCTCGAGATGGTGACGATGATTTCGGGAGGGCCATACTCATACGGATCCTCGCCTTCGATGTCTACAAATCCAGTGCGATTGAGGTGCAGGTCAACCTGTCTGTCCAGGCTAACGCTTACGGGCAGGTCGGCGCCGCTGATGCCCCAGACGAGGCCCCGGCGGGACGCTGCCGCGTATAGACCGCCATGTCGATCCAGCTTCGGCGCCGGTCGAAGATCGGACCGCTCGACAGCGAGTAGTCGAAAGTCATCGACTTTCTGTCGTCGGAAATCTGGGGTGTCGGGAAAGTGAGGGCCGTCGGGTTCAAGCTCAGCTTGTCGACCCGCTCGATCGCCTCAATCACGTAGCCTGGCCTGGCGGCGATGGTGTCGTGGTACTGCTTGACCGTCTCGGCGAGCCCATGATCTGTCTGAAGCCTCGACAGTGTGTCGGTGACACGAATGATGCCCTCGGCCGCAGAGTTGTGCGCGGCAGCCTCGGCCCACACCGAGTCGGGTACCAAGTCGATGAAGCCCGCGGCCGGCACGGCGAACTTCACGCCCGTCACGGCCACTCCACCAACGCTCTCGATGCCGCTATAGACGATCCCGATGGCGCAGCCAGCGGCGTCCACGACAGGTCCGCCGCTGTTGCCTTGGTTGATCAATGAGTTCGTGGTGAGATCGTCGTCGGGTTTTGCTCCCACGATGCCGTCGACCATGTGGGTATCGGGCAATCCGATGGGGTATCCGAGCACGAAGATCGCCTCGCCGGCGGCCGCGGCCGTGCGCCGTATCGGAACGGTGTGCAAATCAGTCGGCGCACCGAGGATGCGCAGTAGCGCAGCGTCCTTGGTCGGGCTACGCTTGACCAAGGACAGTACGTACGGACGGCCCTTGATCGTCGCCACGATGACTGGACTCGGCGTGCGGTCGGGCACCACGTGCTTGGCCGTGAGTACGAGCCCCGCGTTCGAGATGACAAAGCCAGAGCCCTGCTCGCCGCCCCACGCATCCCCGTCGCCGGCGGTGGACTTGATCAGAATCACACCGGGAGCGGTACGGGCAAAGACCTGCGGGCCTGACTGGGCGCGCAGGTCTGCTGTCCATGCTGTCACCGACCGGCACATAGGAGCCACTTGATGATCGGCACAATGGAGCCAGGGC
>NZ_CALAYQ010000024.1:0-47838 GCF_937894855.1 uncultured Zoogloea sp. | reverse complement strand
GCACCCCACCCACGCCGCCGTCAGCCTGCCGGCCACGGGCTTCCTCACCCACTGGCTCGCCACCCTGCGCGCCCGCCTCCACCGCCGGCCCACCGACGACTACCCCCTCACCCCCGCGGCGCTCGCCGACATGGGGCTGAACGAATCCGACCTGATGGCGATCCGCAGCGGGCTGTTTGAGGGGGACGGGACGCGGCGGGGGCGGTGAAGCATCGGCATGGCGAACAGATTGACCAGCTCGGGTGGCAGGCAGCCGGAAGCGGCCTACAATTTCTCGCAACCCGCCACCCACCCGCCGAGGCTGCCCATGCACATCTCCCGGCCAAACCGTGCCCGCCTTGAAGGCCTGTTCCTGCTGGTGTTCTGTATCGCCATCCCGCTCGCCCTGCACATCACCTTCAGGGGCAGTCATTTGGACACCGGCGGCGGCGAGCACAGAACCTACTGGATCGACCCCATCGGCACCACGCTGCCCTTCGTGGGGCTGGCGGCCCTGGTCATGCGCCGCACAAGAACCCTCGCCGACCGCTCCCCCCTCCCCACCTATCTGGGCGGCGCGCTGGGCTGGCTGGCGATGATGGGGTTCTCGCTCTACCTCGCCAGCCTTCCCACCGGCCCGGACAGTTCGTCAACCATGGGCGTGGCGGTCATCTTCACGCCCCTCTTCTACCTGCCCTACCTGCTCCTGCCCTACGGGCTCGACCTGCTGATCAGCTCAACCACGCGCGGCAAGGCTTCCGACAACGCAGGCGACAGGAACAGCAGAACCTGAACCCGCCCCCCGCCAGCGCGACCGGCACAGCTCCGGGAGACACAGCCCAGGTCAGCCGCCCCCAAACCCCACCTCCAGCCAGTCCAGCAGCGCCTTGATCCGGGCCGGCTGGTAGCGTCGGCTGGGATAGGCCACGTACAGCGGGGTGCGGTCGTAGATGGCGTCGGGGAAGAGGTCGACGAGGCGGCCGGCGTCCAGGTCGGCCTGCACGTCGATGCGGGATTTGTAGGCGATGCCGTGGCCGGCGACGGCCCACTGGCGGACGAGGGCGCCGTCGTCGGCGGCACGGTCGCCGGTCACCACGATCTCCCGGTGCTGGCCCCCGTGGAACAGGCGCCAGCGGTTGAAGAGCTCGCCATTGCGGTAGAAACAGATGCAGTTGCGCCGGGCCAGCGCCTCAAAGCTTTCGGGGTGGCCGTGGCGGGCGAGGTAGTCCGGCGAGGCGACCAGCACGCGGCCGTTGTCGCACAGCTTGCGGCCGACGAGGCCGGAATCCTCGCTGAGGCCGTAGCGCAGCACCAGATCGATGGGGTTGCGGTAGAGGTCGATGAGCCCGTCCGACAGGTGCATCACCAGCCGCACCTGGGGGTGGCGCTGGCGGAAGGGTTCGAGGAGCGTATCGAGCCGGTCGCGGCCCAGGTCGGAAGGCGCGCCCAGGTGGATGTCGCCGGAGAGCTGCTCGCGGCCCTGGCGCAGCGCGGAGAGGCCCTCCTCCAGCGCCAGCTGGGATTGCTGGCAGTAGGCGAGGAAGGTCTCGCCGGCCTGGGTGAGCCGCAGCGAGCGGGTGGAGCGCTCGATGAGCTGGCTGTCGACCCGCTGCTCGAGCCGCTTGATCGCCGCGCTGGCGGCGGCAGGGCTCATGTTCAGGGCACGGCCGGCGGCACTGATGTTGCCGAGTTCGGCCACGCGGATGAAGAGTTGCACGTCGGGCAGGTGGAGCATCTTCAAATCTCGTTTGATATTGCGTCAAAGGATAGACCAATTATCAAAGCAGATCGCCCACCCTAGACTTTCGGCCATCTTCCCCAACTGAGTGTTGCCGCCATGACCTCTCCGCTTTTCGAGCCGACCCGCATCGGCGACCTGACCCTCCCCAACCGCATCGTGATGCCGCCCCTCACCCGCGCCCGGGCGGCCCAGCCGGGCAACGTGCCCACCGCGATGAACGCCGCCTACTACGCCCAGCGGGCGAGCGCCGGGCTGATCATCGCCGAGGCCACCGACATCTCGGCGGACGCCAAGGGCTATTCCCTCACCCCGGGCGTGCACAGCGCAGCGCAGATCGCCGGCTGGAAGTTGGTGACCGACGCCGTGCATCGCCAGGGCGGGCGGATCTTCCTGCAGATCTGGCATTGCGGCCGGATGTCCCACGTGGACTTCCACAACGGTGCGCTGCCGGTGGCGCCGTCGGCGGTGGCCTTCGCGGGGCAGATCTGGAAGGCCGGGCAGTATGCCCAAGGCGGCATGGTGGCGTGCCCGACGCCCCGCGCACTCGAGACAGCCGAGATCGCCGGCATCGTGGCGGATTTCCGTCAGGCGGCGCTCAATGCCATCGAGGCCGGGTTTGACGGGGTGGAGATCCACGCCGCCAACGGCTACCTGATCGACCAGTTCCTGCGCAGCACGTCCAACCAGCGCAGCGACCAGTACGGCGGCAGCCGCGAGAACCGCCTGCGCTTTCTGCTCGAAGTGACCGACGCGGTGACCGGCGCCATCGGCGCGGCCCGCACCGGCGTGCGCCTGTCGCCGCGCAACCGGGCCAATGGCATGGACTGCCCGGACAGCATTCCCACCGCCGTCGAGGCCGCCGCCCGGCTGGCCGAGCGCGGCGTGGCCTATCTGCACACCAACGAGCCGGGCGACGACAGCCCGGAAGCCACCGAGGTGCGCCAGCAGCTGCGCGCCGCCTTCCCCGGCCCGATCATCGTGGCCGGCGGCTACACGCGGGAGCGCGCCGACGCGGTGCTCGCCAGCGGCGACGTGGATCTGGTGGCCTTCGGCAAGCTCTTCATCGCCAACCCGGATCTGCCCGCCCGCCTGCAGCACGGCTGGCCCCTCAACACGCCGGAACCCGCCACCTTCTTCGGCGGCGACGCCCGTGGCTACATCGACTACCCCACCCACACCACCACCGAGGAGCAGCCCGCATGAAAGCCGTCGGCTACCAACAACCCGGCGCCATCGACCGCGCCGACGCCCTGATCGACATCGAGATCGCCCGCCCCGTGCCCACCGGCCGCGACCTGCTGGTGGAGGTGCAGGCCGTTGCGGTGAATCCGGTGGATACCAAAGTGCGCCGGAGCGCCGCCCCGCCCGAGGGCGAGTACAAGGTGCTGGGCTACGACGCGGTGGGCATCGTCCGCGAGACGGGGCCGGACGCGACCCTGTTCCGCCCCGGCGACGCGGTGTGGTACGCCGGCGCCATCGACCGCGCCGGCAGCAATGCGGAGTTCCAGCTGGTGGATGAGCGCCTCGTCGGCCGCAAGCCGTCCAGCCTTTCCCCGGCCGACGCCGCGGCGCTGCCGCTCACCGGCATCACCGCCTGGGAGCTGCTGTTCGACCGCCTGAAGGTGCCGCTGGCCGGCGAAGGCCGCCCCGGCACGCTGCTCATCGTCGGCGCCGCCGGCGGGGTGGGCTCGATCCTGATCCAACTGGCCCGCCAGCGCACCGGGCTCACCGTGGTCGGCACCGCGTCGCGGCCAGAGAGCCGGGCCTGGGCGCTGGCGCTGGGCGCCCACCATGTGATCGACCACCGCCAGCCCTTCGTGCCGCAGATCGAAGCCCTCGGCGTGCCGCCGGTGGATTACGCGATCAGCCTGACCCACACCGACCAGCACTTCGCGCAGCTGGTGGACGCCCTGGCGCCCCAGGGCAAGCTGGCCCTGATCGACGACCCGGAGCCGATCGACGTGCGCCTGATGAAGCGCAAGAGCCTGAGCCTGCACTGGGAGCTGATGTTCACCCGGTCGCTGTTCCACACCGACGACATGGACGCCCAGCACCGCCTGCTGAACGCCATCGCCGATCTGGTGGATCAGGGCGCGATCCGCAGCACCGTGCAGGCGAAGCTCGGCCCGATCTGCGCGGCCAACCTGCGCCAGGCCCACGCGCTGCTGGAGAGCGGCACGGCGGTGGGCAAGATCGTGCTGGAAGGGTTTGCGTAAGCCGCAGCCCGGCGGGCCGGGCCAAAACCCGACCCCGCCTGCCGCGGTCAGTCTGACGGCTTGCTGGCGCCCCGCCGCAGCCAGCGCAGGATGGTGGTGAACAGCCGGTCGGGCTCGACGGGCTTGGAGAGGAAATCGTCCATCCCCGCGGCCATGCACTGGGCGCGATCCTCGGCGAAGGCGTTGGCGGTCATCGCGACGATGGGTACGCGCTCGCGGCCCGGCAGCCGCCGGATCCGGCGGGTGGCTTCGAGGCCGTCCATCTCGGGCATCTGCATGTCCATCAGGATCAGATCGAAGGGCGCGTTGCCGAGCATGTCCACCGCCACCGCGCCATTGCCGGCGATCGCCACGTCCAGCCCCGCGTCGAGCAGGAACAGGCGCGCGACCTCCTGATTGACCGGCTCGTCCTCCACCAGCAGCACGTGGGCGCCGGCAAAATCGCGACGCAGGATCACGTCGGCCTGACCCGCCTCGGAGGGCAGCGCCGCCTGGGCATTGACCGCCCGGCCAACCGCCACCCAGGCGGTGAACCAGAAGACGCTGCCGACCCCCTGGGTGCTCTCGGCGCCAGCCTCGCCGCCCATCAGCTCGGCCAGGCGCCGGGTGATGGCCAGCCCGAGACCGGTGCCGCCGTACTTGCGGGTGTTGGAGGCGTCGCCCTGCTCGAAGGCGCCGAACAGCTTGGGCAGCACTTCGGGGGGCACGCCCACGCCGCTGTCACGCACCTCGACCCGCAGCTTGATGCGCCCGTCGCGCCGTTCGAGCACCCGGGCGCCGAGGGACACCGTGCCTTTCTCGGTGAATTTGACCGCATTGCTGGCGAGGTTGAGGATCGCCTGGGTGAAGCGGGTCGCGTCGCCGCGCACTAGGCTGGGCAGGCTCTCGATGTTGAGCTCCATCCGCAGGCCCTTGGCGCTGACCCGCTCGTTGAGCATCGAGGCCACGCCCGAGACGATGCTGTCGAGGGCGAACTCGCTGTCTTCGAGCAGGAACTTCTCGGCCTCGATCTTGGAGAGGTCGAGGATGTCGTTGATGACGCCGAGCAGATGCTGGGCGGCGCTGTCGATCTTGTCGAGCTGCTCGGCCTGCTGGGCGCTGACGCCCTCGCGCCGCATGATGTGGGCCATGCCCAGCACGGCGTTGAGGGGCGTGCGGATCTCGTGGCTCATGTTGGCCAGGAAGGCGCTCTTGGCGCGGCTGGCGCTTTCGGCGGCATCTTTGGCCAGGGCCAGCTCGCGGGTGCGCTCCTCGACCAGGCTCTCCAGGTGCAGGCGGTAGCGTTCGAGCTCCTGCTCGATGCGCTTCTCTTCG
Source organism: uncultured Zoogloea sp. (assembly GCF_937894855.1). Classification (NCBI taxonomy): domain Bacteria; kingdom Pseudomonadati; phylum Pseudomonadota; class Betaproteobacteria; order Rhodocyclales; family Zoogloeaceae; genus Zoogloea; species uncultured Zoogloea sp. The sequence goes on along the minus strand of NZ_CALAYQ010000024.1, from coordinate 42,588 downwards.
GTGATCTCCCGGTTGATGCACAGGTAGTGGGAGATGCTGCCGTCGGCCCGGCGCACCGGCGAGATCACCGCCCACTCGACATACACGTCGCCGTTGCGGCGGCGGTTGATGAACTCGCCGCGCCACGAATCACCCCGCGTGAGGGACTGCCACATCTGGCGGAAGACCTCCGGCGGGGTCTGCCCGGACTGCATGATGCGCGGGTTCTTGCCGCGCACTTCTTCGAGGGTGTAGCCGGAGACCTGCTCGAAGGCGGCATTGACGTACAGGATGCACGCGTCCAGATCGGTGAGGACGATGCTGCCCGGGTTCTGCTCGACGGCCGTGGACAGCATGCGCAGCTGTTCCTCGGCGAGCTTGCGCTCGGTGATGTCGGTGGAGATGCCGCACAGGGCGTAGATGGTCCCATCCTCGCGGCGCAGCGGCAGCTTGACCGACAGGAAGCTCCGGGTCTGCCCGCTGTTGACGTCGCGATTGGTCTCCTCGAGTTCGATCCGCTCGCCACCGGCAATCACCCGGCGGTCGTTCTCGCGCAGCCGGGCGGCGGTGGGGCTGTCGAAGAACACGTCGTCCGACCTGCCGACAACCGCCTCGCGGTCGGCGCCAAACAGCGCGCATACCTCGCGGTTGGCGTAGGTGTAGCGATAGTCCACGTCCTTGATGTAGATGTAGGCACCCACGTTGTCGAGGATGGTGGCGAGCATCTCCTCGCTCTGACGGCGGCGCTCCTCGCCGAGGCGGCGCTCGGTCACGTCGAGCACAATGCCGATGTAGCTGATCAGCCGCGCCTGATCGTCGAACACCGGCTGGCCGCGGCACAGCAGCCAGCGGGGCGGGGTGTCGGGCGGCAGCATCACCCGCCATTCGGTCTCGAAGGCCGCGGCGGTCTGGCGGGCCTCGGTGACGACGGAGATGACCCGGTCCAGGTCGTCCGGGTCGATGGTCTGCCACCAGGTTTCGGACGACGGGATCACCCCGTCGGGCGGAAGGCCGTAGAGCGCCCACAGTTCGTCGGACCAGAAATGGTTGTTGCTGTCGATGAACCATTCCCACGAGCCGGCCCGGGCGGCGTCGAGGGCCAGCCGCAGACGCCGCTCGCTGGCCCGGAGCAGCGCTTCGGAGAGGCTGCGCTCGGTCACGTCGGTGACCGTGACGAGGATGTGCTCGACCCCGTCCAGCGACAGGCCGGCGAGGCTGATCTCGACGGCCAGCTCGGAACCATCCTTGCAGCGGCCGAAGAGGTTGCGCCGGTTCATCAGCATCTGGGCCTGGCCCGGCACGGCCCGGAACATGTCGCGCTGGATGGCGTGGTTGACGCGCATCGGTTCGGGCACCAGCTGCTCGACCAGCGCGCCGGTGAGCTCGCCCGGCAGGTAGCCGAACATCCGCTCGAGGGCCGGATTGACCAGCACCATATGACCGTCGCCCGACACCACGGCCAGGCCGTCGACGCTGGTGTCCCACACCTGGCGGAAGCGCGCCTCGCTGTGGGCCTTGGCTTCCTCGGCCCGGTGCAGATCGGAGATGTCGGTGAAGGTGAGCACCGCGCCGGCGTTGCGGCCGTTCTCGTCTCGGTAGGCGTCGATCTGCATCAGGTAGTGGAAGCCACGCTGATGAACGTGCTCGACGGTGGACTCGCTGCGCGCCACCACGCCCTCGACCCACTCCCGCAGGCGCGGCAGATCGAGATAGCACGGCACACCATACAGAAACTGCCCGATGTCGTTGGGCAGCAGGCCAAAAATGCGCGAGGCCAGCGGGTTGAAGCGGGTCACCCGGCCATCCCGGTCGACCACGATCAGGCTGGTGCGGATGGAGTTCTGGATGTTGCCGAGGGTGGCGTTGAGGCGGGCGTACTCGACCGACTTCACCTGCAACTCGTCGTTGAGGCTGGTGAGCTCCTCGTTGGTGGCCTGGAGTTCTTCGTTGGACGCCTGGAGCTCCTCGCCGGCGGATTGCAGCTCCTCGTTGAGGCACTGGAGTTCTTCGTTGGAGGCTTCGAGCTGCTCGATGACCGCCTGCAGGTGCTCGCGGGTGTCGGCGAGTTCCTGGCGCAGCCGGCCGATCTCGTCGGCCGCCTCGCCCGGCGGCAGCACCTCGACGACGCCCGTGGCGCGCACGGTGGGCGTGGTCCGGGTTTCCTCGAAGCCGATCAGGAACGCCCACTGGGGATCGGTCCCGCCGCTCTCGACGCGCCGCACCACCGGACGCACCTTCAGGGTCTCGTCGCCAAAGCGCACCAGGGTGCCCAGGCCCTGCAGCTCCTGGAGCTGCTCCTGGCGCATCCGGAAACACAGGGCGCGCAGCTCGCTGCGCAGCTCGGGCAGACACAGGCCGAACACCGAGAAATCGGCGCTGCCCGCCGGCAGGGTGAAGTAGCGCCGCGACGCGCCGAAGAAATGCAGCGGCTCGAAGCTCGCGTCGATCAGCACCGCCGGCGGCCCGTAGGCATCGAGCAGCACCTTACGGCTGACATCCACCAGGGAGTCGCGCCGCACCGCGCTGGGCGGCCGCGGAACCACCGGCCGGGCCGGCGCCGCCAGATGGGTGACGTGGGGCCGCGCCACCGGTAGCGCGCAGCTACGGTAAAGCTTGCCGCTGGCGTCCAGCGACTCGAAACCGTCGCCGTCGAGGCCCACCGATTCGGACTTGCCCAGCAGCAACAGGCCACCGGGTTTGAGTGCAAAGTGGAAACTGCGTAAAAGCTCGGCCTGCCGGCCGGGCTTGAAGTAGATCAGGATGTTGCGGCAGCTCACCAGATCCATCCGCACCAGCGGCGGATGCCCGACCAGATCGTGCACCGAGAAGACGCACATCTCGCGCAGCTGTTTGGCCACCCGCCAGCCATCGCCCTCGGCGGTGAACCAGCGGGCCAGCCGCTCCGCCGACAGGCCGGCGACCTCCGCCGCCGAATACAGGCCCGCCCGGGCCACGTCGAGGGCTTCCTCGTCGATGTCGGTGGCGAACACCCGGATGTCCAGCTGGCTGAAGCGCTCGCCGAGGATCTCGGCGAGCACGATGGTGATCGAGTAGACCTCCTCACCGGTGGCGCAGGCCGGCACCCACACCCGCAGCGTCTCGCCCGCCTGCTTGCCATCCACAACAGATTGCAGGGCCCGGGCCAGTTCGGTGAAGACTTCCGGGTCGCGGAAGAACGACGACACCGAGATCATGAAGCTCTGCTGCAGCCGGTCCAGCTCGTCCGCGCTCACGCACAGGTGCGCCAGATAGGCGTCGAGCCCGGCCATGTCGAGGGCCCGGCTGCGGCGCAGGGTCTGACGAAGCAGCGTGCTCTCCTTGTAGCAGCGCATGTCCACGCCGCTCTCGCGGGACACCAGGCTCAGGATGGCCTGGAAGGCCTGGGCGTCGTGGCCCGTGGCGCCAGTGGTATCCGGTTCGGCCGGCTCGCCCGCCTGGGCAGCGGATTGTTGTTGATCGAACTCTGGGGAGCTTTTTTTCGTTTCGTCGGTCATCTGTTCACCGGACCATGAGCCACCACGCTCAGACAGCCATGTTAAGCCGAAGCCGCGCCGGTCGACTGCGTTTTGTGCGGTAGTTGACGCAATTCGGCAGAACCGGCGCGGCCGGCCGGAAAGCACGTGCGGTCCTTGCGAAAGCAGCCCGGACGTTCCATGATGAAATCACCGCCCTGCAGGAGATGACATGATGATCCGCAAGATTGCACTTCTTCTCGCCCTGGCCCTGGGCTTTGCCGCTGGCGCCCAGGCGTGCGGCGAAAACGGCGCCAAGAGCGGCAAACCCGACATGAGCAAGCCGGCCACCCCGAAGCCGAGCACCTGATCCCGGACACCACATAACAGTGAGGGCGCGACAGCGCCCCTCGCGATGATCGCCTCTGCCCATTCCAAGCCCATCAGGAGACAACCCATGCCCCACAGAACCCTGCGTCAGGTCGTTGAAGGCCAGACCCTCGTATCCGCCCTGGCCGATACCACCGTCCGCGCCGCCGCCATCTCGATGGCCAGCAACAACGTGGGCGCGATCCTCGTGGTCGACGCCGCCGGAAAGCTCGCCGGCCTGTTCACCGAGCGCGACGTGCTCAACCGCGTCGTCGCCCGCGGCCTCGACCCGGACGCCACGCCCCTCGCGGCGGTGATGACCACCAAGCTCCAGACCGCCAGCCCCGACAAGCCCCTCGCCCACGCCCTGCACATGATGTTCGAAGGCGGCTTCCGGCACGTGCCGGTAGTCGATGACGGCAAGCCGGTGGGCATGGTGTCGGCACGCAACGCCCTCGGCCTCGAAATCCACCAGTTCGAGCAGGAACTCGTCGAGCGCGACCACATCGCCGAGATTCTCTGATCCCCCGCAGCCGGGGGCGCGTCCCGCCCGGAGGTGCCCCCAGCCGTCAAGCCGGCGCGGAAATCAGCGCAAATCGCGCTAAAATTGCGGTTTCCCCTCTGGTCAGCCCAATCCCATGTTCTCCGGAATCGTTGCCGCCACCGGCCGCATCCTGAGCGTCACGCCCCTTGAAGACGGCGTGCGCCTGGCCGTCGATGTGGGCACCCTTGATCTCGACGACGTCCAGCTCGGCGACAGCATCGCCAACAACGGCGTGTGCCTCACCGTCATCGCCCAGGACGGCAAGGTCGTCAGCTTCGACGTCTCCCGCGAAACCCTCAACTGCACCGTCGGCCTCGACGCCCCGGGCGAGGTGAACCTCGAAAAGGCCCTGCGCCTGGCCGACCGCCTCGGCGGCCACCTGGTCACCGGCCATGTGGACGGCATCGGCAGCGTGCAGAAGTTCGAGCCGGTCGGCGAAAGCCACGAGCTCATCATCCGCGCCCCCGCCAGCCTCGCCGGCTACATCGCCCGCAAGGGTTCGATCACCGTCGACGGCGTGAGCCTCACCGTCAACTGGGTGAAGGGCTGCGACTTCTCGATCAACCTCATCCCCCACACCGTCCAGGTCACCACGCTCAAGCGCCTCGCCGCCGGCAGCACGGTCAACCTCGAGATCGACCTCATCGCCCGCTACGTCGAGCGCATGCAGGCCTGGCGCAACGAGCAGGAAGGAAGCCCCGCATGAGCGCGCTGGCCCCCATCAACGAAATCATCGCCGACATCAAGGCCGGCCGGATGGTCATCCTCGTGGACGAGGAAGACCGCGAGAACGAAGGCGACATCGTCATCGCCGCCGAGCACATCACGCCTGAAGCCATCAACTTCATGGCCAAGCACGCCCGCGGCCTGATCTGCCTGACCCTCACCGAAGAGCGCTGCCGCCAACTGGGCATCAACCAGATGGCGCGCGACAACCGCAGCCAGTTCTCCACCGCCTTCACGGTGTCCATCGAAGCCGCCGAAGGCGTGACCACCGGCATCTCCGCCGCCGACCGCGCCCGCACCGTGCAGGCCGCCGTGGCCCGCCACGCCCGGCCCGCCGACATCGTCCAGCCCGGTCACATCTTCCCGATCATGGCCAAGCCCGGCGGCGTGCTGATCCGCGCCGGCCACACCGAAGCCGGCTGCGACCTCGCCGGCATCGCCGGGCTCGAGCCCGCGTCGGTGATCTGCGAGATCATGAACGACGACGGCACCATGTCGCGCATGCCCGAACTCATCGAGTTCGCCCAGCACCACGGCCTCAAGATCGGCGCGATCCGCGACCTCATCGAATACCGCGCCCGCACCGAGAAGCTCATCGAGAAGGTCAGCGAGAAGACCGTCAGCACCCCCCACGGCGACTTCCGCCTGTCGGCCTTCGAAGACCGCACCTCCGGCGATGTTCACCTCGCCATGACCTACGGCGCCATCTCGCCCGAGGTCGAAACCCTGGTGCGCGTCCACGAACCCGTCTCGGTGCTCGACTTCCTCGACCCCGCCAGCGGCCGCCACACCTTCCCGATCGACGCCGCGCTCAAGCGCATCGCCCAGCACGGCAACGGCGTGATCGTCCTGCTCTACCGCCCCCAGAGCGGCCAGGAACTCCTCGCCCAGCTCGCCACCGACCCCACCGCACCGCGCGCCGCCCTGAAGTGGGATCCGCGCCTGTTCGGCGTCGGCGCCCAGATCCTGCGCGAACTGCAGGTGGGCAAGATGCGTCTGATGGCCAGCCCGCGGAAGATCCCCAGCATGACCGGCTTCGGCCTCACCGTCGTCGGCCACGCGGCCCTCGACGCCTGACCCGGCCTCCACTCCATTTTCAGGTAACACCATGCCCCGTTACGACAACATCCCCGAAATCGAACCCAACCTCGACGGCCGCGGCCTGCGGGTGGGCGTCGTCATGTGCCGCTTCAACCTCGACGTGTGCGAAGGCCTGCTGTCCTCCTGCACCGCCGAACTGCAGCGCCTCGGCGTCGCGGCGAACGACATCACCATCGCCACCGTCCCCGGCGCCCTCGAAGCCCCCCTCACCCTCCAGGTGATGGCCCGGAGCGGCCGCTTCGACGCCCTGGTGGCCCTCGGCGCGGTGATCCGCGGCGAGACCTACCACTTCGAGCTCGTCTCCAACGAGCAAGGCGCCGGCATCACCCGCGTCGCCCTCGACACCGGCGTGCCCGTCGCCAACGGCATCCTCACCACCGAAGACGACGACCAGGCTCTCGCCCGCATGCAGGTCAAGGGCGCCGACTGCGCCCAGGCCGCCGTCGAGATGGCCCGACTCCTGAAGGCCCTGGCATGAGCCCCGCCAACAAATCCCCCCGCCGCCGCGCCCGCGAGTTCGCCCTGCAGGGCGTTTACCAGTGGCTGCTCAACCAGTCGCCCGTCACCTCCATCGAATCCCAGCTGGCCGAAGTCGCCGGCTTCGACAAATGTGACCGCGAGCTCTTCGTCGGCCTTCTGCGCGGCACCATCACCAACGCGCCCGAACTCCAGGTCGGCTTCGCAAACTACATCGAGCGCCCGCTCAATGAGCTGTCGCCGGTCGAGCGCGGCATCCTGCTGATGTCCACCTTCGAGCTCGCCCACCGCCCCGAAACCCCCTACCGGGTCATCATCAACGAGGCCATCGAGCTGGCCAAGGGCTTCGGCGGCACCGACGGCCACAAGTTCGTGAACGGCGTGCTCGACAAGCTCGCCGCCCGCCTGCGCGCCGACGAGGTCGAAGCCAACGCCCGCGAGCGCCAGGCCGCCCGCGGCAACAAGCCGGCCTGACCCGCCAGCTGCCGGAACCATCCCGCGCGATGCCGTCCGAGTTCGCCCTGATCCGCCGGCACTTCACCCGTCCCGCCCGCCACACCGATCTGGCGGTGGGCGACGACGCGGCGCTGATCCGCCCGGCCCCCGGCATGCAGCTGGCCATCTCCACCGACATGTTGGTGGCCGGAACGCATTTCTTCCCCGACACCGACCCCACCGATCTCGGCTGGAAGACCCTCGCGGTCAACGTCTCCGACCTCGCCGCCATGGGCGCCCAGCCCCGCTGGGTAGTGCTGGCGGCCAGCCTGCCCGGCGCCGACGAAGCCTGGATCGAAGCCTTCGCGGGCGGCTTCTTCGCCTGCTGCGAAGCCTTCGACATCGACGCCATCGGCGGCGACACCACCCGCGGCCCGCTCAACCTGTGCCCGACGATCTTCGGCGAAGTGCCCACCGGCACCGCCATCACCCGCAGCGGCGCCCGGCCCGGTGACGACCTGTGGGTGTCCGGCGCCCCGGGGCGCGCGGCCCTGGGCCTGGCCCACCTGCGCGGCGACACCCACCTCGCCGACACCTACCGCGACGACTGCCTCGCCGCCCTGCACCGGCCTCAGCCGCGGGTCGCCCTCGGCCTCGGCCTGCGCGGCATCGCCAGCGCCATGCTCGATGTCTCCGACGGCCTGCTGGGCGATCTCGACCACATCCTCGAAAGCTCCGCGGTCGGCGCGGTGATCGACGAAGCCAACCTGCCCCTCGCGCCCCTCGTGGCCGCCTGCGGCGATCCCGCCCGGGCCTTCGCCGCTTGCACCGGCGGCGGCGACGACTACGAGCTGCTGTTCACCGCTCCGCCCACCCAGCGCGCCGCCCTGGCCGACCTTTCCGCCCGGCTGGCCCTGCCCCTGCACCGCATCGGCAGCATCACCCCAGCCACCGGTGGCCTGCATCTGCGCGACACCAGCGGCACCCTGCGCGAGCTCGCCGCCCGAGGCTACGACCACTTCGGCAACGGCGCATGAAGCCCAACGTCCGTTTCCTGCTGTCCGATCCGGCCCACTTCGTCGCCCTTGGCTTCGGCTCCGGCCTGTGGCCCAAGGGCCCCGGCACCGCTGGCACCCTGACCGGCTGGCTGCTGTTTCCCCTTGTGCGCGCGCCGCTCACCGACGGCCTGTTCGCCGGGCTGCTGGTGGCCTGCATCCTGTTTGGCATCCTCGCCTGCGAACGCACCGGCCGCGCCCTCGGCGTCGCCGACCACGGCAGCATCGTGTGGGACGAGATCGTCGCCATCTGGCTGGTCCTGTGGCTCACCCCCGAAGGCCTCGGCTGGCAGCTCACCGCCTTCGTGCTGTTCCGCTTCTTCGACATCGTCAAGCCGCAGCCCATCCGCTGGGTGGATGACCGCACCCGCGGCGGCTTCGGCGTGATGCTCGATGATCTCATCGCCGCCGGCTACACCCTGCTCGCGCTGGCCCTGCTCGTGAGGTTCCTCGGTTAATGGACGCCCAGCTCGAAACCCTCTCCCGCCTCGTCGGCGACCACCTCGCCGCCCGCAGCTGGCGCCTCGCCACCGCCGAATCGTGCACCGGCGGCTGGGTCGCCGAGGTCGTCACCGTCACCGCCGGCAGCTCCGGCTGGTTCGACTGCGGCTTCATCACCTACTCCAACGACGCCAAGTGCGCGCTGCTCGGCGTCTCGCCAATGACCCTCGCCCGCCACGGCGCGGTCAGCGAGCCGACCACCGCGGCGATGGTCCGCGGCACCCTCGAACGGGCCGAGGCCGACCTCGCCCTGTCGATCTCCGGCATCGCCGGCCCGGGGGGCGGATCAGCCGACAAACCCGTCGGCACCGTGTGCTTCGGCTGGGGCCGGACCGGCGAATCCCCCCAGACCGCCACCTGCCGCTTCGACGGCGACCGGGAGGCCGTCCGCCGCCAGGCAGTGGTGTTCGCCCTCACCGAACTCATCCGCCGCTACGCCTGAAATCCCATCCGCATCAAGGTCTTGGCAAATCCGGTAGACGTTCCGCTGCAACTGTATAAAATACCAGTCTGCGCGACTTTCTTCGCTCCGATACCTCTCGTGACGACGCGCGATCACCCGCACGCAAACTCTGTGCCATAATCTCCAAAACCCTTTTTACAAGGATCACGACAGATGGATGACAACAAGGCCAAGGCCCTCGCCGCCGCGCTTTCCCAGATCGAAAAGCAGTTCGGCAAGGGCTCGATCATGCGCCTGGGCGACGGCGAAGTCGAAAGCGACATCCAGACCGTCTCCACCGGCTCCCTGGGCCTCGACATCGCCCTCGGCATCGGCGGTCTGCCCCGCGGCCGGGTCGTGGAAATCTACGGTCCCGAATCGTCCGGCAAGACGACCCTCACCCTCCAGGTCGTCTCCGAAATGCAGAAGCTCGGCGGCACCGCCGCCTTCATCGACGCCGAACACGCGCTGGACGTCACCTACGCCCAGAAGCTCGGGGTCAATATCGGCGACCTCCTGATCTCCCAGCCCGACACCGGCGAACAGGCCCTCGAGATCGCCGACATGCTGGTGCGCTCCGGTGGCGTTGACGTGGTCGTGATCGACTCCGTCGCAGCCCTCACCCCGAAGGCCGAAATCGAAGGCGAGATGGGCGATCAGCTCCCCGGCCTGCAGGCCCGCCTGATGTCCCAGGCCCTGCGCAAGCTCACCGCCAACATCAAGCGCACCAACACCCTGGTCATCTTCATCAACCAGATCCGGATGAAGATCGGCGTGATGTTCGGCAGCCCCGAGACCACCACCGGCGGCAACGCCCTCAAGTTCTACGCCTCGGTGCGGATGGACATCCGCCGCATCGGCACCATCAAGAAGAACGACGAGGTGATCGGCTCCGAAACCAAGGTCAAGGTCGTCAAGAACAAGGTCGCGCCCCCGTTCCGCGAAACCCTGTTCGACATCCTGTACGGCGAAGGCACCTCCCGCGAGGGCGAGATCATCGACCTGGGCGTCCAGCACAAGTTCGTGGACAAGTCCGGCGCCTGGTACGCCTACAACGGCGAGAAGATCGGCCAGGGCAAGGACAACGCCCGCGAATTCCTCAAGAGCAACCCGCACATCGCCCGCGAGATCGAAAACAAGATCCGCGTCGCCGTCGGGCTGCCTGAGATGGCCGTGATCACGCCCGCCGCCCCCGCCGCGGCAGCCTGAACGTCTCCGGCAGGAAACACCGTCGTCCATGGCCACCAGTCTGCATGAGCGGGCCCTGCGCTGCCTGGCCCAGCGGGAGCATTCCCGCGCCGAGCTCGCCCGCAAGCTGGGCACCCTCGGCAGCGAGGAAGAGGTGAGCGCCGAACTCGACCGTCTGGTCGAGCTTGGCCTCCTCTCCGACGCCCGCTTCGCCGATGCCTACGTGCGCGCCAAGGCGGCCCGCTTCGGCGCCTCCCGGCTCAAGAGCGAGCTCGCCCGGCGCGGCGTCGACGCCGAGCAGATCGGCCTGGCCATTGCCGACAACTGTCCGGAAAGTGAATTCGAACGCGCCTGCGACATCCATCGCCGAAAGTTCGCCGCAGCACCGGCAGACGCGCGAGAATGGGCGCGCCAGGCGCGTTTTCTTCAAGGTCGCGGCTTCTCGACCGAAATCATTCGTAGAGTCCTGAAAGAACACCCCGGCGATGAGCCTGCTTAAAGTCAGCAACCTGCGCAAGAAGTACAAGGCCCGCACCGTCGTCCACGACGTCTCCTTCGACGTCGGCAGTGGCGAAGTGGTCGGCCTGCTCGGCCCCAACGGCGCCGGCAAGACGACCTGCTTCTACATGATCGTCGGCCTGGTGGTCGCCGATGGCGGCGAGATCACCCTCGACGACCAGGTGCTGACCCATCGCCCGATCCACCAGCGCGCCCGCCTCGGCCTGTCCTACCTGCCCCAGGAGATGAGCGTCTTCCGCAAGCTCACCGTGGCCGAGAACATTCAGGCCGTGCTCGAACTGCAGAAGCTCAGCAAGGCCGAAATGGCCGAACGCCTCGAACAGCTCCTCGGCGAGCTGGGCATCGAACACCTGCGCGACAACACCGCGATCTCCCTCTCCGGCGGCGAGCGCCGGCGCTGCGAGATCGCCCGCGCCCTCGCCTCCGACCCGCGGCTGATCCTCCTCGACGAGCCCTTCGCTGGCGTCGACCCGATCGCCGTGATCGACATCCAGAAGATCATCCGCTTCCTCAAGGAAAAGGGCATCGGCGTCCTCATCACCGACCACAACGTCCGCGAAACCCTCGGCATCTGCGACCGCGCCTTCATCATCAATGCCGGGGAAGTGCTGGCCAGCGGCCGCCCGGAAGACATCGTCCGGAATGAACAGGTCCGTCAGGTTTACCTCGGCGAGCACTTCCGGCTTTAAGGCATCATTGTTGTCATGAAGCCCAGCCTCCAGCTCAAACTCTCCCAACATCTCGCGCTCACCCCGCAGCTACAGCAGTCCATCAAGCTGCTGCAGCTATCGACCCTCGAGCTCAACCAGGAGATCGAGAAGATCCTCCTCGAGAACCCGATGATCGAGCGGGACGAGCCGGAATCGAACCTCGGCTCCAGCCGTCTCGAAGCCCCCGGCCCGGCCGCCCCCGCCGGCAGCGAGGCCGCCCATGAGCGCGAGCAGGAGCAGGCCCGCGAATCCGACCAGCGCGAGCGCGACACCGACCGGGAGTTCGACTTCGCCGAAGGCGGCGACTGGCAGGGCTCCGGCAGCGGCTCGCGGGACGATGATGACGACAACGATTTCCAGGATCTCCAGGCCACGGTCACCACCCTGCGCGACCACCTGGACGCCCAGATCGCCCTCACCCAGCTGTCCGACCGGGATCGCGCCCTCACCCGCTTCATGATCGAGGCCCTCGACGACGACGGCTACCTCAGCCAGGCCCTCGAAGACCTCCTTCCGCTACTCCCGCCCGAGCTCGAAGTGGATCTGGACGACCTCACGATCGCCCTGCGCCACATCCAGAGCCTCGACCCCTGCGGGATCGGCGCTGCCGACATCGGCGAATGCCTCGGCCTGCAGCTGCGCGCCCTGCCGCCCAGCCGCGAACGCGAGCTGGCGCTGGCCATCGTCGCCGAACACCTCGAACTCCTCGCCGCCCGCGACTACCTCAAGCTCAAGCGCGCCCTGCGCTGCACCGACGACGAGCTGCGCGAAGCCCACGCCCTGATCCTCGACCTCAACCCCCGGCCCGGCGCCCGCTTCGCCCAGTCCGACATCCGCTACGTGGTTCCGGATGTCATCGTCCGCAAGGTCCGCAACACCTGGGTTGTTAACCTCAACCCGGATGCGATGCCCAAGCTGCGCATCAACCAGCTTTATGCCCAGATCCTGCGGGACAACCGCGGCGCCAGTGGCTCCCTGTCCAATCACCTGCAGGAAGCCCGCTGGCTCATCAAGAACGTTCAGCAGCGCTTCGACACCATCCAGCGTGTGTCGCAAGCGATCGTTGACCGGCAGCGTCAGTTCTTCGATTATGGCGATGTGGCGATGCGCCCTCTGACACTGCGTGAAATCGCCGAACAGTTGGAATTGCACGAGTCCACCGTCTCGCGGGTGACCACCCAGAAGTACATGGCCACACCAAGAGGCATTTTCGAGTTCAAACATTTTTTCGGCAGTCACGTCGCCACCGACACCGGTGGGGCGGCTTCCTCGACGGCGATTCGGGCGCTGATTCGCCAGCTGGTAGCCGCGGAAGACAAGAAGAAACCCTTGTCCGACGCCAAGATTGCCGAGTTGTTGGGCCAGCAGGGTATCGTCGTGGCACGCAGGACCATCGCAAAGTGTCGCGAGTCCCTCGATATCCCGCCGGTCAGTCTGCGCAAAACCATCTGACAGAAAGGTAAGAACCATGAACCTCAACATCACGGGGCATCACGTCGAAGTTACGCCGGCCATCCGCGAATACGTCACCTCCAAGCTCGATCGCGTGATCCGTCATTTCGACAACGTCACCAGCGTCGGCGTGATCCTCTCGGTGGAAAAGCTGCGTCAGAAGGCCGAAGTCACCGTTCACGTGCGTGGCAAGGACATCCACGTCGAGAGCGAGGATGCCGACATGTATGCCGCCATCGACGCCCTGACCGACAAGCTCGACCGCCAGGTTCTGAAGTACAAGGACAAGGCCTCCGATCACGGCCATGACTCCCTGAAGCAGCACCTCGCCGAATCCTGATCTTCGGCCCCAAGTAATCCCCTTCTCCCCGGGACCGTTGTGGCTATAATGCGCCCCAACTGACACAACGGCCCCGGCGGCACCCGCCCCCGGATTTTCCAGATTCGTTCCCGGAAACCTGTCCCGGTCCCACCGCGTACAGGAGCGTCCCGCCCATGAACCTCATCGCCAAACTTCTGCCTCCAGCCAATGTGGTCGTCGGCCTCGAGGCGAGCAGCAAGAAGCGTGCTTTCGAGCAGGCCGGCCTGCTGTTCGAGAACAATCACGGCATCGCCCGGAGCACCGTCTTCGACAGCCTGTTTGCCCGCGAGAAGCTCGGCTCGACCGGTCTCGGGCAGGGCATCGCGATTCCCCACGGACGCATCAAGGGCCTCAAGGACGCGCTGGGCGCCTTCATGCGTCTCGCCGAACCCGTCCCCTTCGACGCCCCGGACGGCCGCCCCGTTTCGATGCTGTTCGTGCTGCTGGTGCCCGAACAGGCCAACGAACACCACCTGCAGCTCCTTTCCGAACTCGCCCAGATGTTCAGCGATCGCAGCTTCCGCGATCAGCTCCTGACCGCCCCGGACGCCCTCGCGGCCCACTCCCTCTTTGCCCAGTGGGGCAGCGATGCGCCAGACAACAGTAGCGCGGCTGTTTGACGACAACCTCGACCGCCTGAGGCTGCGCCACATCTGCGGCAGCCTCGACACCCGCATCTCGGTCTCCGAAGACCGCATCTGGCCCGCCGACATGGTCGGCCACCTCAACCTGATCCACCCCGACCGCCTGCAGATCCTCGGCTCGTCCGAGCTCGCCTGGGCCCGCCGCCAGACCCGCGACAAGGTGATCCACCATGTCCGCGAGATCCTCTCCTACGGCCCGCCAGCCATCATCGTCGCCGACGACGAAGACATCCCCAGCCTGATCCGCACCGTCTGCGCCAACGAAGACGTGGCCCTCTTCGCCAGCCCACTGCCGGCGGCCAACGTCATCGACCTGCTGCGCAGCTACCTGTCGCGCAAACTCGCCGAACGGGTCGCCCTGCACGGGGTGATGATGGACGTGCTGGGCCTGGGCGTGTTCATCACCGGGGATTCGGGCGCCGGCAAGTCCGAGCTCGCCCTGGAACTCATCTCCCGGGGCCATGGCCTGGTTGCCGACGACATCGTCGAGTTCTCCCGCATCGCCCCGACCGTCCTCGAAGGCCGTTGCCCGGCCCTGCTCCAGGACGTCATCGAAGTGCGCGGCCTGGGCATCCTCAACATCCGCACGATCTTCGGCGAGACCGCCTGCCGGCGGAAGATGAAGCTCAAGCTGGTGGTCCACCTCCAGCGCCGCCAGCCCGGCGACCAGGATCCCCTACGCCTGTCCCTCGAAGGCGAGCAGCAGCTCATCCTCGGCGTGCCGCTCCGCCGCGTCGTGCTGCCGGTGGCGGCCGGCCGCAACCTGGCGGTGCTCCTGGAAGCCGCAGTGCGCTCGACGATCCTGCTGCTGCGGGGCATCGACTCGACCCAGGAGTTCGTCGACCGCCAGCGTCGGGCAATGGAAGACGGCGGCTTTTAACCAAAAGACACGGCATCCGACCGCCCCGGCGGACCGGGCCGTCAACGGATTCACCCAAGCACCGTTTATGATGATGTTGCAGTTCCGACAACCCGCCCATACGAGGAGTGGCCAGATGAAAAAATTGATCCTGAGTGTCGCTGTTTCGATGTTTGCCGCCGGTCTGGCACCCGCCGCCTTCGCGGCCTCCACCCAGCAGAACAAGATGAAGGAATGCAACGCATCCGCCGCCGACAAGAAGGGCGACGAGCGCAAGGCCTTCATGAAGGAATGCCTCTCCGCCAAACCCGCCGCCGCCGAAGCCAAGGGCACCCCGCAGCAGGAAAAGATGAAGGCCTGCAACAAGGAGGCCGGCGAGAAGGTGCTGAAGGGCGATGATCGCAAGAAGTTCATGAGCACCTGTCTGAAGGGCTGAAACGCCCCGGCGCCATGACAGAAAAGGGCCCGCTGAGGGCCCTTTTCACTGGGTTGCGCCTGCCGCCGAGGATCAGTCGAGGGCGAACGCCACCGCGTCGGACATGTTGTCACCCACCGAGAAACCGCAGCCGATGTGGCCTTTCTCGGACAGCGCGAACTCGCCGCGCTTGATGCAGTGCTCCGCCGCCCCCTCCTCCAGCAGGTAAGTGCCGTTGGTGCTGGAATCGGCCAGATAGAACATGCCGTTGCGCAGCTCGATGCGGGCGTGCTGGCGGGAAACCCGCGGGTCGGACACGACGATGTCGTTGCCGGTTTCGCGACCGAACAGCAAGGTCGGATGGGCCGCATCGATGACCCACTTCTGGCCCCGGAAACTGACCCGCAGCTGCCTGACCGACTGCATCGCTTCCTGGCGGAGCTCGGCCGGCGTGGGCGGCGGCGCGTTGCCCAGCTCAAGCGCCGGAAAGGGTGCGTTGCTGGCTGCGTCGTCGAGCTTGCCGAGCAGGCGCCGCATGGACGGCGAGAGCAGCTCGGAAAGGCTCTCGGAGACGGTGATGGTGTCGGGATTGCAGCCATCCACCAGGCGGGCGGCCATCTTCTCCGCAGCGCCTTCTTCGTCGCCCCCTTCGGACTCCAGCACCACCCCGGCCCGCAGCACCAGCTTGATGCCGCTCATCGGCGGCAGCGCCCGTACCCGTTCGCGCATCTCGCGGGCCGCCAGCAGGGCAGAATCTGCATCGCCGAAACGGGCAACAATCACTTCCGGACGCAGCTCCAGCCCTTCGGCCGAATAGGCCTCCGCGCAGCGGGACATGCGGTTAAGGCAACGCTCGACGGCGTAGCCAGCCTCCGCCTCACCCAGCTTGACGGACAAACGGACACGACCTGCCACGTCTGCATACAGCAGGCACCGGGTGGCGGCACGCTCATTCATCGTGGCATGCTCCGGTGATCCCCGTCTGACAGGGGGAGACAGTCACGGTGAATCCCTCAGACGTGCACGGGAGGCTGGGTGGGCGATCCATAAGCTCTAACTTCTCCAGATCCCGATGGGGATCGCTGAGGCATCTTCTTGCGCGACTGGCGGAAGTTCGGGAGTATCGAACACGATGTCGCCCTGCTCCACTTCCGTGCCGCGCGTGACGTTCAGGAAATCGAACAGCTTGCCGTCCGCCAGATGGGACGGAACGACGTTCTTCATCGCGGTGGCGATGGATACGATACGACCGGGGAAGCGACTATCCCAATCGCGTAGCATAGCCTTGATCTGCTTGCGCTGCGCGTTTTCCTGGCTGCCGCACAGGTTGCACGGGATGATCGGATATTCCATGCCCCGGGCAAACCGTTCGATGTCCTTCTCCGAGCAGTAGGCCAGCGGGCGGATCACCACGTTCTGACGGTCGTCGCTCACCAGCTTGGGCGGCATGGACTTCATCTTGCCGCCGAAGAACATGTTGAGGAACATGGTCTCGATCATGTCATCCCGATGATGGCCCAGGGCGATCTTGGTGGCGCCAACTTCCTTGGCGGTACGGTAGATGATGCCGCGACGCAGACGGGAGCACAGGGAGCAGGTGGTCTTGCCCTCGGGGATCTTGTCCTTGACGATCTTGTAGGTGTTCTCGGTGACGATCTTGTATTCGACGCCGATGGATTCGAAGTACGCCGGCAGCACGTGGTCGGGGAAGCCGGGCTGCTTCTGGTCGAGGTTCATGGCCACGACTCGGAAGTTGATCGGCGCCCGCTCGCGCAGTTCAAGCAGCAGCGAGAGCAGCGTGAAGGAATCCTTCCCGCCGGACACGCAGACCATCACCACGTCGCCTTCCTCGATCATGCCGTAGTCGACGATGGCCTCCCCCGTCTTGCGCATCAGGAACTTCTTGAGGCGCAGGAAGGAATTGGAGAAACGGGATTCCGTTTCGGGAGAGTCGTCTGCCACCGGCGCGGGGACTGCCACTGCGTGTTCCATTGTTTTCCAGATGTTCGA
The DNA here is from genome assembly GCF_937894855.1 of uncultured Zoogloea sp. Lineage (NCBI taxonomy): Bacteria > Pseudomonadati > Pseudomonadota > Betaproteobacteria > Rhodocyclales > Zoogloeaceae > Zoogloea > uncultured Zoogloea sp. Next base: position 25,349 of record NZ_CALAYQ010000024.1, on the reverse strand, counting down.
TGATTATAAGTCGGGCGAAAAGACGATCCGACGGTGATAAATGTTAAATACGTTATAAATGCGCACTGCGCCCGCCATCGACCGGAATGATCTGACCTGTGACGTAGGGCGCATCGAAGAGCAAAAAACGGACTGTCCGGGCGATATCCGACGGCGCGCCGACCCGCTGCAGCAGCGTGTGGGCCACCACGGCGTCGCGCTCGGCGGGCGGAAACTGACCATCCTCGGGCCACTCGATCGCGCCGGGGGCAACACCATTGACCCGGACCCGCGGCGCCAGTTCAAGGGCCAGCGCACGGGTCAGACCCAGCAGACCGGCCTTCGCGGCGCAGTAAAGCGGGTAGCCTTTCAGCGGGCGCTCGGCGTGGATATCGACGATATTGACGATCGCCCCCTGGGCTGCCTGCAGCCAGGGATTGGCCGCCTGGGCCAGGAACAGCGGCGCCTTGAGGTTGGAGCCAATCAGGTCCAGCCACGCCACCTCGTCGATCTCGCCCATCGCGGTGGGAAAGAAGCTCGACGCGTTGTTGACCAGCGCATCCAGACGCCCATAATGGGCAACAACAGCATCGACCAGACCGCCCAGCGCCCCGGTATCCAGCAGATCGGCCTGCACGACCAGCGCCGAATCGGGCCGCGCGGCATTGAAGGCCGCGGCGAGGGCATCGGCCTCATCCCGCGACTGGCGGCAATGGAGCACGACCTGCGCGCCTGCGGCATGCAGGTGGCGGGCGATTTCAGCGCCGACGCGCCGGGCTGCGCCGGTCACGAGGGCGACAGGCGCAGCTGCCGGTTGATTCATGACTGCCTGAAAAGGGGTTCTACGGGGAGCGATATCATACGGTGCCGCTGGCCGAAATGGCGCTGTCTTGCGACGTGCGGCATCCCCGCGCCGCGGCACGGTAGCGCGGCAGGGTAAAATGCGGATTTTACACGCCAGCGCCGCCATGAACCTGCCCCAGCCGTCAGCCGAAGCCCTCGAACAAAGCGCCGCCCTCGTCGCCCGCCTGCAGGCCTTGATCGCTGCCGAAGGGGGCTGGATCCCGTTCTCCAGCTACATGGCCGAAACCCTCTACGCCCCCGGGCTGGGCTATTACAGCGGCGGCTCGCGCAAGTTCGGGCCGGGCGGGGATTTCATCACCGCACCGGAGCTCACACCCCTCTTTGGTCAGGCGCTGGCCAGCCAGCTGCAGCAGGTGATGAGCCTGTCGGCGCCCCACATCATCGAAGCCGGCGCCGGCACCGGGCTGCTCGCTGCCGATCTGCTCCTCGAACTCGAGCTCCAGGGCGCGCTGCCCGAAAGCTACGGCATCCTCGAGGTCTCGGGCGAGCTGCGCGAACGCCAGTTCGACACCCTGGCCGCCAAGGTGCCACATCTGGCCGGCCGCGTGCATTGGCTCGACACCCTGCCGGAGCGTTTCTCCGGCGCCCTGGTGGCCAACGAGGTGCTCGACGTGATGCCGGTGCATCTGGTGGCGTGGCGCCCGGAAGGCATCTTCGAGCGCGGCGTGAGCCTCGATGGCGAGGGGCGCTTCGTGTGGGCCGACCGCCCTGTCGCCGGCCGGGTGGCCGAGGCGGCCGAGGCCCTCGCGCTACCCCTGCCCTCCGAAGGCGAATACGTCAGCGAGATCAACCTCGCCGGCCGGGCCTGGGTGGCCGAATGGGCCGCGCGCCTCGAACAGGGCGCGATGATCCTGATCGACTACGGCTACCCCCGCGCCGAGTACTACCTGCCCAGCCGCAGCACCGGCACGCTGCTGTGCTACTACCGCCACCACGCCCACGGCGATCCCTTCCTGTGGCCGGGGCTCAACGACATCACCGCCTTCGTGGATTTCACCGCCATCGCCGAGGCCGGCTTCGAGGCCGGGCTGGATGTGATGGGCTACGCCGACCAGGCGAACTTCCTGTTCAACTGCGGCGTGCTGGCCTGCCTCGCCCGCCGGGCGCCCGAAGACAGCGCCGACTACATCCGCGCGTCCAAGGCCGTGCAGCGGCTCACCGGCCCCCACGAGATGGGCGAGCTCTTCAAGGTGATCGCCCTGTCGCGCAACATCGGCCAGCCGCTGATCGGCTTCCTGCGCGGCGACCGCCTGCACAGCCTGTAAGGCGGCCGGTCCACATGCAAACAGCCCGCCGGCGCATCACGCCGGCGGGCTGTTTATTTGATCGAAACGCTGGGGCTGATTATTCCTGGAAGCGATACACCGCGCTCAGGAAGGCATCCACGTCGGTCGGCACCGCGTGACGCTCGTGGCTGGCGGCCGGGATCTCCTGCAGGCCAAGCGCGAGCTCGGGCGGCAGCAGGTTGGCGTTCAGCACTTCGTCATCATAGGCCGGCCCGTCGGACATCTCGGGCTCGAGGTAGCTCCGTTCACCGCTTTCCATATCCATGAAGATCACCATTTCGGCCTCCGTTCCGGGGTGAGAGACGTGTCCCCCTGTTTTTCTTAACGGCTGTGGCCTCCAAAGGTTGAAGGAAATCCGGCAGACGACACCGGAAGCCCGCTTCAACGCTCCGAAATCACCGCCAGTCGCACGATTTCAGGATGGAACACAAAATGGGCGTCCGCAATGACGAAGTTCACGGCCCCGCGCGATTGGCACGACCCGTCACAGATCGAGCGACTTCAGCCACGCCAGGATTGGATCGGCCGCCACCCGCCAGTCGCTCTCCAGCATCATGCCGTGGCCGAGGCCCGGCAGAATCTGCGGTTCGACGTCGTAGCGGCGGGCGGTGAGACGCACCTGGTCGGGCGGGATCAGCACGTCGTGCTCGGCGCCCAGCACCAGCATCGGCGGCAACTCGATGCGCGCCAGGGACGGCAGGTCGAACAGCGACATGTCCCAGATCGCCCGATGGGATTCGGGCTGACAGAGGTGGTAGTAACGCTGCAGGCGCTCGAGTTCGATGGTCTCGTGGAACAGCGCGTGGCGCAGGGTTTCCAGCTGGGGCTGGCCGCCGCCCATGATGCGGTTGAGGTCGCCCAGCAGGTGCGGCTTGGAGAACGCCAGCCCGAAGGCCGAGCCAAGCAGGCCCTGGGGCGGCACCGACGACATCAGCACCACCGCCGGCGCCGTGTGACGCTCCAGGTACTTCTGGACCACCATCCCGCCCATCGAGTGGCCGATGAGCACCGGCGTCGCGGGCAGCTTGCCGGCCACCTCCGCCACGTCATCCACGTAATCCGAGATCGAGAAGCTGTCCAGGTAGGTCCGGCCGCGACTACGCCCGTGGCCCGACAGGGACACCGCATACGACGCATAGCCCTGGGCGGCGAACCACGGCAGGAACTGCTCTTCCCAGCACCACGCGGCGGTGTAGGCGCCGTGCACGAACAGGAGAGGCGTCTCGCGGACCGGGCCGGAGGGGGTGTGACACAGCACTTCCAGATCGCCGAAGCGGGAGCGGTTCATGGACGGAATCCTGCGGTCAGGCGGAGGGGGCTGCGGGCGGGGGAAAAGGTCATCGGCTCGGGCGTTGGAAGTGTTCAGGCGGAGAACTTACCCCAGCCGGGGAGTAGAGAAAAGCAAAAGACACGCCCGAACACCGCAGCGGCACTGTCGGGTGTCTTTACACTTTGTGGCGAATTATTTCAGCACCAAACCCAAGCCATTGTTTTACATAAACAAACCATTTTGGGCGTAAATTTTGCTTGAAATTCGTGAAATTTTTCACGGAGGCAGAAATGCGCAGGAAGCTGGCCTGCAGTGCCGTTGGCAGTTTATTGTCCCTGGGCGCCATCGCGGCGCCGGTCATCTACAACAATGACGTGCTCAGTGGCCGGGCGGCCTTCGACAGCACGATCACCGGCGTCGGCGGCACGGTGCAGACGCTGGCGCTCTCCGGCCTGACGTCCAACGCCTCGAGCTGGACGCTGCCCGGATTGACGATCCGCGCCACCGACAACACCGACCGCTTCGTCTATGGCGACTACAACGGCTATCGCGCGGCGGGCCGGTCATACGCGGTCGGTGGCGCGACCATCGCGATCGCCCCGGCAGTGCCGGCGTCGGGCTCCGGGCTGACCTTCACCTTCGCCACGCCGGTCAACGCCTTCGGCCTGGAAATCGCCGACTGGGCCACCTGCTGCACCAGCGTGCTCCACCCGGACACCGGCGCGCCGGTCGGCTCCAACCTGTTCATCTCCTTCGACGGGGGCGCCACCCGCATCGTGGCCAATGCCATCAACGCCGATTCCAACCCAGGCAACAAGGATTACGACGGCGACGGCACCACCGATTACGCATTCACCAACTTCGTGGCAGCCATCGACGACAGCCGCACCTTCTCCACCGTCACTTTCTATGGCGACGGGCTGGGCGAGGCGCTTTACGCCGGCGGCACCCTGCGCTGGGCGGCAGTGAGCGCCGGCTCGGTGTCATCCCCGGCCTCTGCGCCCGCACCTTCGGCGATCAACGAACCGGCGGTCGTCGGGCTGGCCGGGATGGCCATCGGCGGCGCGCTGCTCAACCGCCGTCGCCGTCTGCGCTGGCAACACGGGCGGCCGGAAACGCGGTAAGGTCCGGGCTCCCGCGTTGTCGGCCGGTGCCCGTTGCGCCTGCCCGACGCTTCATTTTCGACGGCAGGTAGAGGGCCGATGCTCAAGTGGTTGCTGGCAATCGTGGTGCTGGCGGTGGTGTCGGGGCTGAGCTCCGGCCTGCCGCTGCGGCGCTGGCGCATCGGGCATCTGCCCGGTGATCTGCATTTCGACGTCTTCGGACGTCACATCCACATCCCGTTCACCAGCACGCTGCTGATGTCACTGGCGGTCTGGCTGCTGGTCCGCTGGCTTTGACGGCTCGTCGTCGAGAGGCGCGCGCACCGCGAAGGTGACGCTGTCGAGGAGCTGCCCGTCGGTGGCCATCAGATCCAGCACATGACGGCCCGCCACCGGCCGCCAGCTGGCCCGCCCGCCATTGCCGTTCGTGCTGCCGTTTCCGTTGCCCACCCGCTCGCCGTTCAGACGCCACCAGGCGCCGGGCGGCAGGCGGCTGCCCTCGAAATGGATGCGAAAACCCGGATCGCCCGCCAGCGCCATCGCATCTACCAGCATGCCGTTGGCAGGCCAGGCGATCCGCGGCAGGCTGCGGGGCAGCGCCACCCGTTCCACTTCCGTGCCGCGGATGAACCACTCCCGGCGCGGGCTTTCCACCGGCGGCTCGAACACCACCAGCGTCGACACCACGCCCGGCGGCGGCGCCGGCCGGGCAGCCGGCTGGTTGCGGTGCAGGCCGCGCAGGATCTCGTGCCAGGCGGCACTGGCCAGCGCCGGCGTGCCACGGGTGCCCGCCGACCACAGGGCCACGGTGTAGCGGTCTGAAAAGCCCGCCACCAGCGTCTCGCGCCCGTCGGGCACGTACTGGCGGAGCACGAAGGGCTGGGGCATGCCTTCGACGTCGGCCTCGGTGAGGATGTCGCCGACGATGAACCCCGCCTCGGGCCGCAGCATGCGCCGGGCGACCCGCTCGCCGCCGGGCGTGCTGCGCGGCGCCAGCCATAGCCCGCCATTGCCCAGGCTGCGGTAGAGGCCGGCAATGGCCAGCAGGCCGAGTTCGGCCTGGCCACTGCGCCCCACATCCAGATCAGCCACCCGGAAGCGCTCGGGCAGTTGTTCGCCTACCATCCGCAGCACCGCCTGAGAGGGTTCGGAGAGGTTCTCGCCAAGGGCCCGGCGGGCGCTCACCCACAGGCGTTCGTCGGGGTTGGTGGGCGCGTGGTTGGAGAGGGAATCGTCCAGCAGGGTTGCGGCGGTGAGCTGACGGCGCTCGATCGCGATGCCGTAGACGAAGGGCAGGAGCAGGTTGCCGCTGCTGCGCAGGATCGCCGCGTGATCCGCCTGGGCCGCATCCGGCGCGCCCACGTAGGCGAGCACGTCGGCGGTGGCGTTGTCGATGACCACCGCGGCCGCGTCGGTCGGGCCGAGCCGGCGCAGGGCCGCCAGGGTCAGGCGCTGGGCGTCGGCGTCGAGGGTGGTGACGAGGCGCTCGCCGGGCTGCTGGAGAAGCTGGCGGGCGAGATGCGGCGCCAGCTCCCAGCGCGGGCCGATATGCTGGCGGTCGAGGGTGGTATCGGCGATGCGCTGGGCGGGGCCGCAGGCCGACGGGTTGCCGATGCGCTCGGCCAGCACACAGGCCCGGCGGGCAACCACATCCGCCTTGGCGTTGGGGCCCCGCAGCAGCACCGCCAGCACCAGCGCCTCGGGCCGGCCGAGCTCGCCCGGGGTTTTGCCGAACAGCGCGCGGGACGCCGCATGCACGCCCTGCAGGTCGCCCCGGAAGGGCGCCAGGTTGAGGTAGGCCTCGAGGATCTGCTCCTTGGTCCAGCGGTTCTCCAGGGCCTGGGCGGCGAGGGCCTGGTCCCACTTCTGGCCGATGGAGCGACGCGGCGCGCCGTCACGGCCGAGGGCCAGCTCGGGGTCGAGGAGGCCGGCGAGCTGCATCGACAGCGTGGAGGCGCCCCGTTTGCGGTCGTACCACAGGTTGTGCCACAGCGAGCCGGCAAAGGCCCGCCAGTCGACGCCCGAATGTTCGAAGAAGCGCTTGTCCTCGGCGGCCAGCAGGGCTTCCTTGAGGGCTGGCGACAGGTTGGCCAGGCCGACCCACTCCAGCCGCCGCACCCGCGGGTCGAGCCGCCGCTCGGACAGCGGGGTGCCGTCGCGGGCGAGCAGCACCCCCACCGACGGCGTGGCGCCGGCCTTCACTTCGGCAAAGGCCGGGATCGGCTGGTTGGCGTGAGCCGCAGTGGCCGCGCCGACGATCAGCAGGATCAGCGCAAATCGCCGGAATGGGGCCGGAAGCACGGAAAAAACCAGGTTCGAGGACATGTCTGGGCGGCATTGTATGCCCCCCGTCGCCAGGGTTGCCGCGGGATTACTGCCGGGCCTCCGGCGACAATCTGTCAACATTCGTTTCGTCATCCAGACCGAGCTTGCGCACCGCCGCCACCCGGGCCGCATGAACCGCGACCGGGATCTGCGACTTGTCGGCAAGGCTGCGGGCGATGGCGCCGGCATCCACCCCGCGCACCGCGGCCAGCACCGCCAGCAGGCGATCCCGCTGGGGGTAAGGCCGGCCGGCGAGCCCGGCGCGGCCCCGGTGGTCGCAGGCGCAGGCGTCGAGCAACGCTGCGAAGCGCTCCGGCCGGCGCAGGCCGTCACAGCGTTCGACGAGCTTCACCGCGGTGGCGGCGCGCAGCACCATGGCCTGATGGACGATGCCGTGCTCGCGGGCGGTCATCAGCGCCAGATCGCGGCAGTCGGCGGGGCACTTGAGGCGCTCGCAAACCACCCTGGCGAGCCGCTCGCTCACCGCCTCGTGACCGTAGTGGTGGGGCAGCAGATCGGGACGGGTGAGGCCCTTGCCCAGGTCGTGGAGCAGGCAGGCGAGCCGCACCGCCAGGGGCTGGCCGGTGGCGGCGGCTTCGTCGAGCACCAGGAGCAGGTGCGCACCGCAGTCCACCTCGGGGTGATACTGGGCCGGCTGGGGCACGCCGAACATCCGGTCCACCTCGGGCAGCAGCCGGGCCAGGGCGCCGCAGTCGCGCAGCACCTGGATCATCCGGGATGGCCGGGCTTCCATCAGGCCGCGGGCGATCTCCTGCCACACGCGCTCGGGCACCAGCGCGTCCACCTCGCCGGCAGCGACCATGCCACGCATCAGATCAAGGGTTTCGGGCGCCACGCGGAACTCCGCAAAGCGGGCCGCGAAGCGCGCCAGACGCAGGATGCGCACCGGATCTTCGGCAAAGGCCGGGCTCACGTGACGGAAGATGCCGTCGGCGAGATCGCGGCGGCCGTGGAAGGGGTCGACCAGCACGCCGTCGGCGCCGCGGGCGATGGCGTTGATGGTGAGGTCGCGGCGGGCAAGATCTTCTTCGAGCGTCACCGACGGGTCGGTGTGGAAGACGAAGCCGGCGTAGCCCGGCGCGGTCTTGCGCTCGGTGCGGGCCAGCGCGTATTCCTCGTGGGTGCGCGGATGGAGGAAGACCGGAAAATCCTTGCCGACCGGCTTGTAGCCTTCGGCGACGAGGGTTTCAGGGGTGGCGCCGACGACCACCCAGTCCCGGTCCTTGACCGGCAGACCGAGCAGTTCGTCGCGGATGGCGCCACCGACGCAGTAGATTTCCATGGATCAGACGGGGGGTTGCAGGATCGGAGCGGGCCTAGTCGCGCCGCAACTGCGCCGCATCGAGGCGGCCGCGCTTGTTGGCGGTGCCCAGGTAGCACGGCGCGATGGCTTCCAGCGAGGTGGGCCTCCGCCCCCAGGGCTGGGGGGCGCCGCTGGCAACGTTGTCGGCGCGCATCGAGCGCACGTTGTCGCGGCTCATCAGCGTGCCGGGCAGGCATTCGAGGACAGCCGCCTGGAGCATCGCCAGCCCTTCGGGCAGCGGGATCACCGGGCGCCGGCAGCCGGTGAGCAGCCCCACGTATTCGACCAGCTGGCGCAGGGTGTAGACCTGCGGGCCGGTGAGCTCGAAGGTCTGGCCGACGGCATCCTGGCGCTCGAGGCATTCGGCCACCACGTCGGCCACGTCGCCCACATAAACCGGCTGGAAGCGGGCGCTGGCGCCGCCCAGGGGCATCAGCGGAAAGCGCCGCACGAGGCCGGCGAAGAGATTGAGGAAGCTGTCGCCGGGCCCGAAGATCACCGATGGACGCAGGATGGTCCACGCCAAATCAGGGCTGCCGGCGCGGATCGCGGCTTCGCCGGCGGCCTTGGAGCGCTGGTATTCCGACGGCCCGGCGGGATCGGCGCCGAGGGCGCTCACATGCACGATGCGCCCGACGCCGGCCGCCCGGGCAGCGGCGACCAGCTTGGTCGGCAGCTCCACGTGGGCGCGGGCGAAGGCCGGGCCCCACGGTGTGCCGGGGCTTGAGTGGAGCACGCCGACGAGGCTGACCACGGCATCGACGCCGTTCATCAGGCGGGCCAGCGCGGCGGGATCGAAGACGTCGGCTTCGACCACTTCGGTGCCGGGCAGGACGCGCAGGTGGCTGGCATTGGCGAGCCGGCGGGTTGGCACGATCAGGCTGACGCCGTCACGGGTGAGGCGCTCTGCGATCGCGGTACCGACAAAACCACTGCCGCCAACGAGGAGGATCTTGCGGGGAAGGGGCATGTCCGGTCTCCGGGGTAAGAAAGGGTGGGGAATCAGCTTGTTGGAGTGCGCAGCGGGCAGCTAATTCCCTGCCCGCCCTTATTCGTTGCTGCCGGCGCCCGGCGTGGGCTCGTCGAGGCCGGCGCCGGGGGCCGCACTGCCCAGCCCGCGGGTGCTGCCGTCGCTCGCCGCGATGGTGCCGAGCCTGGCCTTGAGGGACGGCGCACGGCCTTCAAACAGGGCGGCATAAATGACGGCGTTGGCCATCACCTTCTTCACGTAGTCGCGGGTTTCGTTGAAGGGGATGCATTCGGCGTAGATCGCACCTTCGAGGGGCTTCACGTCCTTCCACCGCTTGGCGCGGCCGGGGCCGGCGTTGTAGGCCGCCGAGGCGAGCACCGGGTGGTTGTCGAGCCCTTCGAGGACCATCCGCATGTAGGTGGTGCCGAGCATCACGTTGGTGTCCGGGTCCTGCAGCCAGCCGACGTTGTAGCCGCTCATGCCGAGCTTGCCGGCGACCCACTTGCCGGTGGCGGGCATGATCTGCATCAGCCCCTGGGCGCCGACGCCGGAGCGGGCGGCGGTGACGAAGCGGCTCTCCTGGCGCATCAGGCCATACACCCAGCCCGGGTCGAGATCGCGGCTGCGCGCGTTGGGCTCGACGCGCTCCCGGTAGGGAGCGAGGTAGCGCAGGCTGTAGTCGTGCTCGTTGCGGGTCTTGTCGGCGGCGTTGATGGCCCGGTCGTAGATGCCGAGCTGCTGGGCGAGCTGGGCGGCGGAGAGCAGGAAGCGGTCGTCCCGGTTGCGCAGGGTCCAGTTCCATTCGCGCGTGCCTTCGGTGCGCAGATCCAGGCGGAACAGGGCGATGGCGCGCTGGATGCCCGGCGTCTGGCGGGTCTGCTCGAACTCGTCGCCGCTGGGCGCGCGGGCCTTCTTGGGCAGGGTGAAGGTGCGGCCAAGCTCCTCGTCGGCGAGGATGCTGTAGAAGTTGGGGTGGCCAGCGATGCGCTCGAACTCCTTGCGGGCGGCTTCGCGGTTGCCCTGGGCCTGGTGGGCGCGGCCGAGCCAGTAGGTCCAGTCGGGCTGGGCGCGCTGGTCGGCAGACATGGCCTCGACGGCGGTGCGGACGGCCTTCCAGTCGCCGGCGCGCAGGGCTGCACGCACGCGCCAGGCGGCCTGCTCTTCGGACATCGGGGTGTCGCCCGCGGCCTTGAACCAGGCGTTGGCGTCGGGCATCAGTTTGGCAGCGGCCTGCCAGGCGATCTGGCCGAGGGCGTAGCTGCGTTCGGCGGCGGAGAAGCGCTCGTTGAGGCCCACGTAGCGCGCGTAGGCGCCCTGGGGATCGTCACGGGCAAGGCGGGCGAGGGCGATCAGGGCGAGCTCACGGCCGGGGCGGCTGGCGGCAAAGTTGACCGGCAGGCGGTCGAGCCAGGTGGAGGGGTTGGCTCCGGCGCGCTCCAGGTCGATGGAAGCGGGCTGCTGGTCGAAGGGCAGCAAGCTGGCCGCGCCCTTGGCGCCGGTGGTGCGCTTGGCTTCCATCAGGCGACGCACACGGCCCCAGATCTCGTCGGGGCTGACGAGCGCCTCCCGGGCCAGGGCCTGGAGGATCGGCACGCAGCTTTCGGGCGTATCCACCAGCGAGAACCACATCGGGCGCACTTCCGGGAGCAGGGCGGGATCTCCGCTGCTGAGGCGCGCCTGGTGGTGGTAGCACTTGATGTCTTGGTCGGGCTGTTCGAGGTTGCCGAACTCGGCCAGCAGGGGGCCGAAATCGCCCCGCTTGCCGAGGTAGCGCAGCCAGTCGGCGCGCAACTTTTCGGCGGGCCAGCTGCCCGGGTAGCGCTGCAGGAAATCGCGGATGCGGGCCGAATCCACGTCGTTGGGACGGGCCAGCATGTTGGACAGGGCCCAGAACTCGGGATAGGGATCGAGCACGTGGCCGGTGGGCGGGGCGTAGAGGTTGAGCCGGCTGCGGTCGCCGCTGCGGGCTGCGTCCCGGGCCAGCAGGATGCGCTCGTCCCCCGGATCGCCGCCGGCCGGCATGGCCATCCACAAAACTGCCGCCAGGACGGCCCACGCGCTATTCTTCATCGCTCTACGTCTCGCCAAAATGCCGTCGGAGAATAGCACAGTGACCCCGCCCCTCCCCCCTTCCGGGGGCCTTTCCGAAGCCGAAATTTCCGCGCTGCGCAAAAACCTCCGGAATGCCCGGATCGCCGCCCGCGAAACCCTGCCCGAACCCGAGCGGGCCGCACGCACCGCGCACATCGAATCCCATCTGGACGCCCTGGTCGACCGCCTGCGTCCCCGGCGTCTGGCCTTCTGCTGGCCGTGGCGGGGCGAGGTGGATCTGGTGCCGTGGATGACCCGCTGGCTGGCCGCCGATCCGGCCCGTCAGGCGGCCCTGCCGGTGGTGCGCGCGGCGGGCCAGCCGATGATCTTCCTGCGCTGGCACCCCGAGGCGCCGATGGCCACAGACCACCACGGGATTCCAGTACCGGCAGGGGACGAGCGGATCGAACCGGACCTGATCCTGGTGCCGCTCAACGTGTTCGACGGGGCGGGGTTCCGGCTGGGCTATGGCGGCGGTTATTTCGACCGCACGCTGGCGGCCCTCGACCCGGCGCCGGCCACCGCCGGGGTGGCCTTCGAGCTGGCCCGGGCCGACACCTGCTGGCCGCAGCCCCACGACCAGTCGATGGACTGGCTGGTCACCGAGGCCGGCTGGTGGGATGTCCGGGCGAAATCTAGCGGGGATTGATCGGGCGCACGCCGTCGAGCGGGCTGGCGAGGATCGCCTGGCGGATCACGTCGATGGCGCCGCTGCGCGGGTAGGTGACCCGCCACGCCAGCGCGATGCGGCGGAAGGGTTCCGGCGCCTCGAAGGGACGCACGGTGAGGAGCGGGTTGCCGCCGGGGATCGGCGCCGCGGCGGTGCTGGGCAGCACGGTCACGCCGGCGCCGGTGGCCACCATGTGGCGGATGGTTTCCAGCGAGCTGCCTTCCAGCGTGCGCTGCAGGCCCTCACCGGGGCGGCACAGGGGGCAGACTTCCAGCACCTGATCGCGGAAGCAGTTGCCGGCGCCCAGCAGCAGCAGCTGCTCTTCGGCCAGCCGTTTGGCGGGGATCGAGCTGTCGTTCTCCCACGGGTGGCCGGTGGGCATCAGCACCCGGAAGGGTTCGTCGTACACCGCCTGGGTGACGATGCCGGGCTCTTCGAAGGGCAGCGCGATGACGATCACGTCGAGATCGCCACGCTTGAGGGATTCGGCCAGCCGGGCGGTGTAGTTTTCCTGGATCAGCAGCGGCATCGACGGCGCCGCCTGATGCACGCGCGGGATGAGGTGCGGCAGCAGGTAGGGCCCGATGGTGTAGATGACGCCGAGCTTGAGCGGGCCGGAGAGCGGATCGCGACCGGCGGTGGCGAGCTCCTTGATCTGGCCGGCTTCGAGGAGCACCTTTTCGGCCTGGGCAACGATGCGGGCGCCGATGTCGGTGATCTTCACGTCGGCGGCGCTGCGCTCGAAGAGCGTTACCGCCAGCTCGTCCTCGAGCTTCTTGATGGCCACCGAGAGCGTGGGCTGGCTTACGTTGCAGCGTTCGGCCGCGTGGCCGAAATGCCTTTCGCGGGCCAGCGCGACGAGGTAGCGAAGATCGGTCAGCGTCATGAAGCACTCCCGGCAATCACGATAGTGATTAACTATACATCGGAAGTCGGCCATGGGAAGCGGGTAATGGAAAATGGGTTGGAAGGGATTGCAATCACCCTGCTCCGCCCCCACCTTCGAGCATCCCGACGCCCAGCGTCGCCCCCGGTTTGTAAGCGTTTGTTTGTATCGGGAACAGCACACCACGGCCAACGTCCACCGTCCCGTGACAAAACAGGAGCCCTGCATGAAACCTGCCGTCGTCCGATCCGCCCTCGTCACCTCCGCCATCGCGCTGGCGCTCGCCGGCTGCCTGCAGGAGGGCGGCGCGATCTCCCCCTCCCACGCCGCCAACGGTGCCGCCCCGGCCACCGCGCCGGCCGTCCAGCCGGCCCAGGTGCCGGCGGGACGCCATGGCCTGCCGGATTTCTCGGCGCTGGTCGAGCAGGTCGGGCCGGCGGTGGTGAACATCAGCACCACCCAGCGCCTGACCCGCGGCAACGGTGGCGCCAGCGGCGAAGACCCCTTCGCCGGTGATCCGTTCTATGACTTCCTGCGCCGCTTCGGCGTACCGGTGCCGGGCATGCCGGGTGGTGGCGGTGGTGGCGGCCGGGTGCCGGAGCAGATCCAGCAGGGCGTCGGCTCGGGCTTCATCGTGAGTGCTGACGGCTTCGTGCTGACCAACGCCCACGTGGTCGATGGCGCCACCGAGGTCACCGTGCGCCTCACCGACAAGCGCGAGTTCAAGGCCAAGGTGGTGGGCGTGGACAAGCGCACCGACGTGGCGCTCCTCAAGATCGACGCCACCGGCCTGCCGGCGGTGCGCACCGGCGACGCCGAGCGCGCCAAGGTGGGCGAATGGGTGGTGGCGATGGGCTCGCCCTTCGGCTTCGAGAACACCGTGACGGCCGGCATCATCAGCGCCAAGGCGCGCCGCCTGCCCGACGAGAACTACGTGCCCTTCCTGCAGACCGACGTGGCGATCAACCCGGGCAACTCCGGCGGCCCGCTGTTCAACCTGGCGGGCGAGGTCATCGGCATCAACTCGCAGATCTACTCCCGCTCCGGCGGCTTCATGGGCATCTCCTTCGCGATCCCCATCGACGTGGCGATGAAGGTGAAGGATCAACTCCAGAAGTACGGCAAGGTGTCCCGCGGCCGGCTGGGCGTGGCGATCCAGGGGCTCGACGCCGACCTGGCCCAGAACTTCGGCCTCGACAAGCCAGGCGGCGCGCTGGTCTCCAGCGTGGAGCCGAGCTCGCCGGCCGAGAAGGCCGGCCTCCAGCCCGGCGACGTGGTGCTCGGGGTGAATGGCCAGAAGGTGGATAACTCGGCCGACCTGCCGCGCATCATCGGCGAGCAGAAGCCGGGCACCGTCGTCCGCCTGTCGGTATGGCGCGACCGCAAGGCCCGCGAGGTGAACGTCACCCTCGGCGAACAGGCCGGCGAGAAGGTTGCCGCGATGGGTTCACCGGACAAGAAGAACCCGTCGGCCAGCGGCAAGCTGGGCGTCACCGGCCGGGCCCTGACCGCGCAGGAAGCCGCGCGCCTCGGCGTGCCCGGCGGAGTGGTGGTCGAATCGGTGAACGGCCCGTCGGCCAAGGCCGGCCTGCAGCCCGGTGATGCCATCGTCGGGGTGAACAACCAGGCGATCACCAGCATCGACCACTTCCGCAAGCTCATCGAATCCGCCGGCAGCCGTTTTGCCCTGCTCGTCCAGCGGGGCAACAGCCGGATCTTCGTGCCGCTGCGGATGGACTGAGCGGCATCACGGGGCGGGCGGCGGGCGGACGGCACCGCCTCCGCCACGTGACAAGATTCAGCAGCCCGCCCCGGGAGGGCTGTTTATAATCCGGGCACCGTGGAATTTCCGGAATCGGGTCATCGTCCCGTCCGGATCAATAACAACAACACCCGATGTCCTTGCCGCCGTCACGTCGGATTCTGCTCGCCGCGATCGTGGCGGCCTTGCCTGCGCTGAGCGCCTTCGCCAGCCAGTCGGCCGACCGTGAAGGCGGGGAATCCCCGTTTTTCGAGGAACTGCCGACCGTCCTGTCGGCCTCGCGCCTCCCCCAGGCCCTCAACGAGGCCCCGGGGGCGGTGACCATCCTCGATCGGGATTTCATCCGCGCCACCGGCTACCGCGACGTCGCCCGCCTGCTGCGCCTGGTGCCCGGCATGCAGATCGGCCAGGAACGCGGCCACGCCCAGTGGGTCACCTACCACGGCCTGGGCAGCGACTACCCCACCGAAATCCAGGTATTGATCGACGGCCGCTCGGTGTATGCGCCCAGCGCCTTCGGCGGCGTCGACTGGTCGGCCCTGCCGCTCACGATCCAGGAGATCGAGCGCATCGAGGTCGTGCGGGGCACCAACTCCAACGCCTATGGCGCCAACGCCTTCCTGGGCGTGATCAACATCATCACCCGCCACAGCCATCAGGATCAGGGCGCCTCGGCCCAGACCAACCTGGGTTCCCACGGCATCGCCGACTTCCACGCCAGCTGGACGGGCAGCAGCGACGGCCACGGGCTGCGCCTGTCCGTCGCCCAGAACCGCGACCAGGGCTTCGGCAGCCTGCGGGACAGCCACGTCAGCCGCACCGTCAGCCTGCGCAGCGACTTCCGCCTGGACGCCCAGAACGAGCTCACCCTGCGCGCCGGCTACAACCAGATGAACCGCGACCAGGGCTATCCGGATTCAGTGTTCGGCAACAACGGCGAGCGCAGCACCGGCAGCGAGGGCAGCACGGTCCACCTCGCCTGGCGGCGCGTCGTCTCGGAAGACGAGGAATGGCTGCTCAGCTTCTACCGCAACCGCGAGCGCAGCATCGACCGCTGGCTGGCCGCCGCGCCCCCGAGCTATCCGGCGGTGCCCCTCGACCGCAACCGCTCCAGCGACCGCACCAACATCGAGCTGCAGCACCGCTTCGCCCTCGGCAGCAAGGCGCGCCTGGTGTGGGGTCTGGAAGGCCGCCGCGACGAGACCCGCGCGCCCTTCCTGTTCGCCGGCGGGCGGCCCGAGCCGATGGACCTGTACCGGGCCTTCTCGAACCTCGACTGGCGCCTGACGCCCGAGTGGCAGCTCAACCTGGGCGGGCTGCTCGAGAAGAACGGCGCCGTGGCGCCCCAGTTCATCCCCCGCGCCTTCGTGAACTGGCATGCCACCGCCAGCGACACCTTCCGCGCCGGCTATGCCCGCGCCTGGCAGCAGCGCAACCTGTTCGAGCTCTACGGCGACGTGCGCGCCTACGACCCCGCCACGCCCGGCCTGCTCCTCGCCTGGCCCTACCAGGCCAACCCCAACCTGAAGGTGCCGCGGGTCGACACCGTCGAGATCGGCTACCTGGGGCGCTTTCACACCCTCGATGCGACCCTCGACGTGCGCATCTTCAACGAGCGGATCAGCGATTTCGTGATCCGCCGCATCGTGCCCTCCGGCGGCGCAGTGCTGCCGCTGCCCAGCTCCCAGTTCGTGAATCTCTCCTCACCGGTGGTGCTGCGGGGTGTCGAATACCAGCTGCGGACCAAGCCCCGGGCCGGCACCGAGGTGCTGTTCAGCCACACGCTGATCGACCGTCACACCGACGACCCGGAAGTCGCCAAGCGCACCGCGCCCTATACCGCCAGCCTCACCTGGCTGCAGGATTACGGCAACGGCTGGAGCAGCACCGCCAGCCTGCTGCGGATGGGGCCGCTGGCCGGCGGCTACGGCTACGTGCCGGGCTGCGACTACACCTCGCGGGCCTACACCACCGGCGACCTGCGCATCGCCCGGGCCTTCCGCCTCGACGGCCGCAGGGCCGAGGTGTCCATCAACGGCATGAACCTGGGCGGCCGCCACCAGGAAATCACCGACCGCTCC
Source organism: uncultured Zoogloea sp. (assembly GCF_937894855.1). Lineage (NCBI taxonomy): Bacteria > Pseudomonadati > Pseudomonadota > Betaproteobacteria > Rhodocyclales > Zoogloeaceae > Zoogloea > uncultured Zoogloea sp. The sequence continues at coordinate 8,738 of NZ_CALAYQ010000024.1, read as the reverse complement.
GAGCAATGTCTGCCAGCCCACCTGGGCTCACCGGTCAATCCGGTGGCACCGATGGGCTGGCTGTCCTTCTCGGTCGAACTCTGACCCCGGCGACCCTCAGCCAGCGCCCACCGTCTTGCGGATGAACACCGCGCGCTGGATGTCGGTCACCCACACCAGCCCGTCGCCCGTCTGGCCAGTGCTGGCCACCTGGACGATGCACTCCACCAGTTCGTCGGCGATCTCGTCGGGGGCGACGATCTCGATGCGCACCTTGTCGGTGAAATCGGTGAGCTCCTCGCGGATGTTGCTCGGCGCGTGACGCACGGTGGCGCCACAGCCCACCGCCTTGCTGATGGTCATCCCCGGAAAACCGGGAAGCCCCCGCAGCACCTCGCGCAGGCGGGGCAGCTTCTGGGGGCGGATGACGGCGCGAATCTCCTTCATTGCATGTCCTTCTCAAAACGTCGCCGGGCAGCCCGGTCTTCTCCAGACAGAACCGTGCGGTTCTGCATTCATTCCCCCGGCCATCCGGCCGGGGGCTGCGTCACACAGGGGTTTTCAATTGCCCGGGGGGATCAGGCCTCGTAGGGGGTGTCGTCGAACCACTTGTAGAGGGTCGGCAGCACCACCAGGGTCAGCAGGGTCGAGGTGATCAGCCCGCCGATCACCACGATCGCCAGCGGCCGCTGCACCTCCGAGCCCGGCCCGGTGGCGAACAGGAAGGGCACCAGCGCCAGCAGCGCCACGGTGGCGGTCATCATCACCGGCCGGAAGCGCAGGGTCGCGCCCTTGATCACCGCCTCGGCAAGTGGCGTGCCCTCGCCCCGCAGGCTGCGGATGTAGCTCACCAGCACCACCCCGTTGAGCACCGCGATGCCCCACAGGGCGATGAAGCCCACCGAGGCCGGCACCGACAGGTATTCGCCGGTGATCAGCAGCCCGATCACCCCGCCCACACTGGCAAACGGCAGCACCAGGATGATCAGGCTGGCAAGCCGGAGCGACCGGAACAGCAGGAACAGCAGGAAGAAGATTGCCCCCACCGTCACCGGGATGATGATGGTCAGGTGGCCCATCGCCCGCTCCAGGTTCTGGAACTGGCCGCCCCATTCGAGGTAGTAGCCTTCCTTCAGCTCCACCTGGGCGCCGACGGTCTTCTGCAACTCGGCCACGAAGCCGCCCAGGTCGCGGTCCTTCACGTTGATCGCCACCACCACCCGGCGCTTGGCCAGCTCGCGGGAGATCTGCGCCGGGCCGTCGGCCACGCGGATGGTCGCCAGGTTTTCCAGCGCCACCTGCACGCCGCCCGGAGCGCTCACCAGGATGTTGCCGATCTTCTCGACCTTGTCGCGGAAGTTCTCCGGCAGGCGCACCACCGCCGCAAAGCGCCGCTCGCCCTCGTAGATCTCGGTGGCCTGCTTGCCGCCGATGGCCGCCTCGATCACGTCGTTCACGTCCGACACGTTGAGCCCGTGGCGGGCGATGGCGGCGCGGTCGATCTCGATGGACAGGTACTGCTGGCCGCTCACCCGCTCGACGCGGATGTCGGTGGCGCCCTGGATGCCGCCGGCCACCCGGGCGATCTCCTCGGCCTTCTTCTTGAGCAGGTCGAGGTCGTCGCCGAAGACCTTGATCGCCACGTCGGAGCGCACCCCGGTGACCATCTCGTCCACCCGGTCGGAGATCGGCTGGGCCATCACCACCTGGGCGCCGGGCAGCACCTTGAGCTTCTCGCGCATGGCCTCGGCGATGGTGTCCTGGGTCCACCCGGCCGGCCACTCGTCGCGGGGCTTGAGGCTCACGATGGGGGTCGACTCGTTCTGGCCCTGGGGATCGGCGGGGGATTCGCCCCGGCCAACGCCGGAGATCGCCGACTTGACGCCCGGCACCTCCATCACCAGCTTCATGGCCTGCATTTCCATCTTGATGGACTCGTCCAGCGAGATGTTGGGCACCCGGTTGATGCCCGGCACCACCGAGCCTTCCTTCATCTCGGGGATGAAGGCGGTGCCCAGCAGCGGGAACATCGCCAGCGTCGCAACCAGCAGCACCACACCGCCCACCACCGTCTTGCGGCTGTTGGCCACAGCCCAGTGGAGCATCGCCAGATACGGCGCCTTGAGCTTGGCGATGAGCCAGGTGTCGTGCTCGGCACCGCCCTTGAGCAGGTAGGACGACAGCACCGGCGTGAGGGTGAGCGACAGGAACAGCGACACCGCCAGCGCGATGGCGATGGTGTAGGCCAGCGGCGCGAACATCTTGCCTTCCATGCCCTGCAGGGTCATCAGCGGCAGGAACACCAGAATGATGATGCCCACGCCGAAGATCACCGGCGTCGCCACTTCCTTCACCGCGTCGAAGATGATCCGCACCTTGCTCTCGCCCTTGCCGGCGTGGCCGAGGCGCCCGAAGGCGTTCTCCACCACCACCACCGAGCCATCCACCATCAGGCCGATGGCGATGGCGAGGCCGCCCAGGGACATCAGGTTGGCCGAGATGTGGTATCGGTTCATCACCATGAAAGTAACGAGCGGCGTGAGCACCAGCGTCGCCACCACGATCAGGCTCGAGCGCACGTCACCCAGGAACAGGAACAGCACCACCACGACGAGGAAGATGCCCTCGATGAGCACCTTGCTCACCGTCCACAGGGCCGCGTCCACCAGCTCGGAGCGGTCGTAGTAAGGCACGATCTTCAGCCCGTCGGGGAGCATGTTCTTGTCGTTGATCTCGGCCACCCGGGCCTTGATCCGGCTCACCACCTCCTTGGCGTTGCCGCCGCGCAGCATCATCACGATGCCGCCGACCGCCTCGGTGGTACCGTTCTTCACCACCGCCCCCTGACGCACCTCGTGGCCGAAGGTGACTTCCGCCACGTCACGGACGTACACCGGCGTGCCGCCGACCTCCTTCAGCACGATGGCGCCGATGTCGGACAGGCTCTTCACCAGGCCCACGCCGCGGATCAGGTACTGCTCGGCGTACTGGGGCAACACGCCGCCGCCGGAGTTGGCGTTGTTGCGCGCAACCGCCTCATAGACCTCGCGCACCGTCAGCTTGTAGTGGCGCAGCCGGTCGGGATTGACCAGCACCTGGTACTGCCGCGCGTAGCCGCCCTGGGAGTTGATTTCCGCCACGCCGGGGATCGAGCGCAGCAGCGGGCGCACCACCCAGTCCTGAACGATGCGCCGCTCGGTGAGCTCCTTCTCGGTGAGCTCCCGGTCGCCGTCGTCGGGGTGGTCGAGGGTGTACTGGTACACCTCGCCCAGGCCGGTGGACACCGGCCCGAGCACCGGCACCACGCCTTCCGGCATCCGAGCGCCCACTTCGAGCAGGCGCTCCATCACCAGCTGGCGGGCAAAGTAAACGTCGGTGGCGTCGGTGAAGACGAGGGTGATCAGCGACAGGCCCGGCTTGTTCAGGGAGCGCATCTCCTCCAGCCCGGGCAGGCCGGTCATGGAGATTTCCAGCGGCACGGTGACGAAGCGCTCCACCTCCTCGGGCGAGCGGCCCTTGGCTTCGGTGGCGATCTGCACCTGCACGTTGGTCACATCGGGAAAGGCATCCACCGACAGCTTGCGCGCGGCGTTGAGGCCGAAGGCGAGGAGGATCACCGCCACCACCACCACCACCAGACGCTGCTGGAGGGCGGCGCGGACGAGGGACTCGATCATTCCAGTTCCTTCCGCTTGCGTTCGTTGTTCAGATGGAAGGCCCCGGCCACCAGGATGCGCTGATCGGGCTTGAGGCCCGACAACACCGGCCGGCGCCCGTCAGCGTCCGGCCCCAGACGCACCGGCGTGAGGCGGAAACGGTTGGGGCCGACCTCGACGAATACGTTGTCGGCGTCACCTTCGCGCACCACCGACTGGGCCGGCACCACCAGGGTCTGGGCAGGGGCGGCCTGGATCAGCATGGTGGCGAGCATCGCCGGCTTGAGCTGGCGGCTGGCGTTATCCACGGCGCTGCGCACCGTGACCGTGCGGGTTTCGGGATTGACCGTGTCGGCCACGAAGATCAGCTTGCCGGTGAGCCGCGCGCCGAGGGCCGGCACCTCGATCTCCACCGCCTGACCGGCCTTGACCAGCGCGGCCTGCTGCTCGGGCACCTCGGCGGTCACCCACACCTGCGAAAGATCGGCCACCATGAACAGCGCGTCGGAGGGCTGCACCACCTGGCCCTGGGCCACCTTGCGCTCGACCACCGTGCCGGCCATGGTCGACACCACCGGCGTCACCGAATTGATCGCCCCGTTACCGCCAAGCCGGCTGATCGCCGCCGACGACATGCCGAGCACCCGCAGCTGGTCGGCCGCGCCGCGCAGTTCGGCCGAGGCAATCGACAGCTCGCTCTCGCGTCGCTGCAGTTCGGCCCGACCGATCACGTCGGCGGCAAACAGCTGGCGCGCCCGCTCGACGCTGCGCGACTGCAGGTCGGCCTGGGCGCGCGCCTTCAGGTAGTCCAGCTGGGCCTGGCCCAGCTCGGTGCTGTTGATCACCGCCAGGGGGTCGCCCACCTTCACCTGTTGGCCAAGCTGTGCATCGATCTCGATCACCCGGCCGGTCACGGTGGCGCCGATGCGGCTCACCCGGCGTTCGTCAAAATCCACCTTGCCGGCCACCCGCAGGGTGTCGGAAAGCGCCGCCGAGCCCACCGGCGCCACCCGGATCTCGGCGCCGAAGTTGGCCGGCACGGCCACCAGCAGCGGGTCGGCCGGGGCAGCGGGGTCTTCGGGCGCGCCTTCGGTGAGGGCGGATGTGGCGGGGGCAGCGGCCTTGCCGGCGTTCTTGCCGGCGGGCGAGGCTGCATCCTTGCAGCCCGCCAGCGGCAGGCCGAGCAGCGCGGCCGTCATCACGGCCAGGGCAAAGGATTGAAGGGAAGCGTGGGGTTTCATGGGAACGGTCCGGTTCAGGGAGCAGCGCGCAGGCGCTCGATGTCGATGACGGCCAGCTGCAGTTCGTAGCGGGCGGCGATGAGTTCGTTGCGGGCGGCGCGGAAGACGCGCTGGGCGTCCAGGTAATCGAGAATGCCCCGCTCGCCGAAGCGGTAGGCAGCCTCGGCCACCTTCAGGGCCGCCTCGGCTTCGCGCAGAATGCCGTTCTCCAGGGCGCTCACCTGGTTGCGGTTGATCTCGTACTGACGGTAGGCGCCCTCCAGAGCCTGGATCAGCGCCAGTTCCTGGGCGGCCAGCTCGCTGCGGCTGCGGTTGAGCAGCGCGCCGGCCTCGGCCACCGGGCCCTGGCGACGATCCCAGATCGGCACCGACACCACCACGCCGAGGCGGGTGTCGCGCAGCTCGTGGTCGCGATCCTCGGCCACCTTCAGGGCCACCTCGGGCTGGCGGCGCAGGCGTTCGAGCTCCAGCTGGCGCTCGGCGCGACGCACTTCGGCCTGGTTGCGCAGCAGCTCGGGGTTGCGGGCCAGCACTTCGGCGCGCAGCTGGTCGAGGGGCGACACGCTCACCGCCCCCGACAGGGAACCGTCGAGCTGGAAGTCCGCCGGCAACCCGGGGCCGACCAGCGCCCGCAGTGCCGCCCGGGCCTGGGCCACGCGCAGGTTGGCACTCTCGGCCGACTTCTGGGCGTTGAGCAGCTCGGTGTCAGCCTTGATGAGCTCGTAGCGGGGCGATTCGCCGGTATCGACGCGCACCGCCACCTTGCTGCGGATCTGCTCGGCGAGCTGGAGATCCTCGCGGGCGGCGCGCAGCTCGGCGATGCGCCGGAGCACCTCGAAGAAGCGCTGATCGAGGCGCGCCAGCAGGTCGTTCTCAAACCCGCGGCGCTCGGCCTGGCGGGCTTCCAGCCCGTGGCCGGCGGCGGCGACGCGCGCGTCGCGCTGCCACGGGTTGTCGATGCGCTGCTGGATGGTGAGGGTCTGGGCGCTGCCGCCGGTCGCCCCGGGCACGCGGGCCTGGGTGCGGCCGGCGAGGAATTCCACGTCGGGGTTGGGATAGGCCGCGGCGGCGGTCACCTGGGCGCTGCCGGCTTCCACCAGCGCCTGGGCTGCGGCGAGGGACGGGTGGCCGGTCCGCGCCAGCTCACGCAGGGCAGGCAGGGAATAGACCGGGGTCGAGGCGGCTGGCGCCGGCGCCCGGGCAGGCGCAGCCGCAGGGGCCCGGCCGGCAGGCGCCGACAGGGCCGGAACTGCCGTCGCCACAAGGGCAACAGCCAGAACGGACTTGGAGAACATTTTGATCCTTCAGCGCTTGGCAAGCCGCTGGTATCGATTCACGGAGGACGCGGAAGGCCACGGCCAGAGGCCGCCGGCTCCTTCCGGAGCAGACAGACAGAACTCAGGCGTGCCTGGGCGGCGGCGGCGTGGGGCGGGGAAGAATCGAGCGGAAAGGTGGCGGAGCCTCCACCGGGCGGCTTTCGACCAGCGCCGGGGAGACCAGCGTGAAACCGCTGACGAAGGCGGGGCAGTCGAGCGGTTCATCCACCCCGGGATCCTGGGTGAAGGTGGGATTGCCCTGCTCGCTGATCTGCTCCACCAGCTCGGACGCCGAATCGAAGGCTTCCGAAGCCGTAGCCGCACCCGCCCATGCCAGCACGAGGCCAGCCAGGGCAAAGGAAAGCAGGCGAAAGAGGACCAGATGAACAGTGTGCATCGCAACATTCAAGACCGGACAGTCTACCGGGAGTTCCCGCCGAAACCGAAAATTCCGCGGCAAACGTGACGAACGGCGCGTCTATAATCGCACCTTTTCCGCTTTTGCCCCTCGCCATGCTGCAACGCATCATCCTGCTCCTGCTGGTCCTTCCGACCCTCGCCTTCGCCCAGTTGACGCCGCCCCCCGTGGCCGCCAAGGCGTGGCTGCTGCTCGACGTGGGCTCCGGCCAGATCCTCACCACCGAGAAGCCCGACCAGCGCATCGAGCCGGCGTCGCTCACCAAGCTGATGACCGCCTACCTCACCTTTGCGGCGATCAAGAACAAGACCCTGACCCTCGACCAGACCATCCCGGTCTCCGAGAAGGCCTGGAAGGTGCCGGGCTCCAAGATGTTCATCGAGCCGCTCAAGCCGGTGACGGTGGATGAGCTGATCCACGGCATGATCATCCAGTCGGGCAACGACGCCTGCGTGGCGCTGGCCGAAGCCATCGCCGGCTCCGAAGAAGCCTTCGCCCAGCTGATGAACAAGGAAGCCGCGCGCCTGGGCATGAAGAACACCCACTTCGAAAATTCCACCGGCCTGCCGCATCCGTCGCACCTCACCACCGTGCGCGACCTGTCGATCCTGGCCGCCGCGATCATCCGCGACTTCCCCGAGTTCTACCCGATCTACTCGATCAAGGAATACGCCTACAACAAGATCAAGCAGCCCAACCGCAACCGCCTGCTGTTCATTGATCCGACCGTCGACGGCGTCAAGACCGGCCACACCGACAGCGCCGGCTACTGCCTGATCGCCTCGGCCAAGCGCAACGACCGCCGTCTGCTGTCGGTGGTCGTCGGCACCACCAGCGACAGCGTGCGCGCCCAGGAAAGCCAGAAGCTCCTCAACTGGGGCTACCTAGCCTACGACACCGTGAAGGTGTACGGCGCCAACCAGGCGGTCAATGAGTTCCGCGTCTGGAAGGGCAGCGAGAACACCGTCAAGGCCGGCTTCCTGAACGACTTCGTGCTGTCCCTGCCCAAGGGCGATGCTGCCAAGCTCAAGGCCAACGTGATCAGCCAGCAGCCGCTGATGGCGCCGCTGGCCAAGGGCCAGCCCGTCGGCACCCTGCAGCTGTCCCTCGACGGCAAGCCGATCGGCGACTACCCCATCGTCGCCCTCGACGAAGTGCCCCAGGCCGGCTGGTTCGGCCGCATGTGGGACGCCATCCGCCTGTGGTTCAAGAACCTCTGAGCCAGCGCTGAACAAGGCCGGGATTCATCCCGGCCTTGAACTTTCCGCTCCTCGCACCCATCTTGAGATCATCCGGTGTCCGCGGATGCCGCTTCAACGCCCCTCACGCCTCCCTTTCACGCCTCCTTATCTAGGCCATGACTGAAGAACGCCAGACCCTGCTCGAGTTTCCCTGCGAGTTCCCCATCAAGATCATGGGCGCGCGGGTCGATCACTTCGCCCAGACGGTGCTGGAGGTCGTGCTCCGCCACGCCCCCGATTTCGAGCCCGGCTCGATGCAGATGCGCCCCTCCTCCAAGGGCAACTACCTGGCGATCACCTGCACCCTCAACGCCACCTCGCAGCTGCAGCTCGACAACCTGTACCGCGAGCTGTCGTCCCACCCGATGGTGAAGGTCGTCCTGTGATCGTCCGCCGCCTCGGCCTCGCCCCCTACGAGCCCACCTGGCGGGCGATGCAGGAATTCACCGCCACCCGCGACGACGCCACCCCCGACGAGCTGTGGCTGGTGCAGCACCCGCCGGTCTACACCCTCGGCCAGGCCGGCAAGCCCGAACACCTGATCCACGCCACCGAGATCCCGCTGGTCAAGATCGACCGGGGTGGCCAGATCACCTACCACGGCCCCGGCCAGGTGGTGGGCTACCTGCTCCTCGACCTCCACCGCCGCCAGCTCAAGGTGCGCGAGATGGTCAATCTGCTCGAACAGGCCATCATCGACTGCATCGCCGACTACGGCCTCGACGCCCGCCGCAAGGACGGCGCGCCGGGCGTATACATCGACGGCGCGAAGATCGCCGCGCTGGGCCTGCGCGTGAAGAACGGCTGCTCCTACCACGGTCTGTCCCTCAACGTCGATATGGACTTGACACCATTTACCTGGATCAATCCCTGCGGCTATAGTGGGC